>JALWTH010000001.1 GCA_027082975.1 Paracoccaceae bacterium
GCCCATAGCAGGTGGCTGGCGGTGACGCGGAATTTGTCGCCTGTTATCAGCGCCTTGGCGCCGTTCTGCACACCCGTTACCCGGCTCGTCTCATAGATCCGCACCCCCGCCGCGCGCGCCGCGCGGGCAAGGCCGAAGGCATAGCGCAGCGGGTGCAGGTGGCCGCCGCCCATGTCGAGCGTGCCGCCGAAATAGGCGGGCGAGCCGACCAGTTCGCGGATCTCCTCGCGGCTGAGCGCGCGGATCTCTGCGTAGCCGTATTCGTCGCGAAGCTTTCGCGCATAGGCGTGGCTGTGGGGCACGAAGCGGGCGCGGTGGTCGGCCTCGATGATGCCGGGCACATAGCCGGAATCGGGCGCGTGGCGGGCGGCGAGTTTGCGTGTCAGATCGACGCTTTCCAGCGCCAGATCCCACAGCGCGCGGGCGCGGTCGCGCCCGAACATGCGCTCGAGCGCGTCCTGGTCCAGCCGCTGGCCGCCATGGACCTGCCCGCCATTGCGCCCCGAAGCGCCAAAGCCCACCCGCTGGGCTTCGAGCAGCACCACGTCGAGCCCCGCCTCGGCCGCGTGCAGGGCCGCCGAAAGCCCGGTGAAGCCGCCGCCCATGATGCAGAAATCGCAGGATATTTCCCCCTCGGCCGCAGGATAGGGCCCGGGCGGCTCGGCGGTGGCCGCATACCAGGAGCGCGGATATCGGCCGGGCCGGTCATTGGCCGTCAGCAGATCGAGAGCGGCCATCAGCCGGCCACCAGCAGGCCCTGTTTGCGGGCCTCTTCATGGGCCTCGTCCAGCGTGCGAATGGCGCGTTCGATCAGCGTGTCGATCTCGGCCTTGCTCAGCACCAGCGGCGGGGCGATGATCATGCGGTCGCCCACATGGCGCATGATCAGGTTGTTTTCAAAGGAAATTTCGCGCGCGATCAGCCCCACCGTGCCGGCCGGCGCGGCGAAGGGGGCACGCGCGGGTTTGTCCGGCGTGAGCGCCAGCGAGCCCATGAAGCCCACGATCCTGGCCTCGCCCACGAAGGGGTGATCGGCGAGCGCCTCCCACTTTTCCCTGAGATACGGCCCGGTCTCCTCGCGCACGCGCTCGACGATGCGCTCTTCCTCGAGGATGCGCAGGTTTTCCAGTGCCACGGCGCAGGCGACCGGATGGCCGCTATAGGTATAGCCGTGGTTGAACTCGGTCGCGGCCAGCACCCCGGCCACCTCGTCGCTCACCAGCGAACCGCCGATCGGGGCGTAGCCGGAGCTGAGCCCCTTGGCGATGGTCATGATATCGGGGCGGATGGCGTAGGTCTCGGCGCCAAACCAGTTGCCGGTGCGGCCGAAGCCGGTGATCACCTCGTCGGCGATCAGCAGGATCTCGTGGGCGTCGCAAATCCTTTGAATTTCAGGCCAGTAGCTCTCGGGCGGGATGATCACGCCGCCGGCGCCCTGGATCGGCTCGGCGATGAAGGCGGCGACCTTGTCTTCGCCGATCTCGGCGATCTTCGCTTCAAGCTGGCGGGCGCGCTCAAGGCCGAAATCCTCCGGGCTCATCTCACCGCCGGCGGCATACCAGTTGGGCTCGTCGATATGGACGATGCCGGGGATCGGCAGGCCGCCCTGGGCGTGCATGCCGCTCATGCCGCCGAGGCTGGCCGCGCCCACCGTGGAGCCGTGATAGGCATTGTGGCGCGAGATGATCACCTGCTTTTCGGGCTTGCCCTTCTCGGCCCAATAGGTGCGCGCGAGGCGGATATTGGTGTCGTTGGCCTCGGAGCCGCCGGAGGCGTAGAAGACATGGTTGAGATCGCCCGGCGCGAGGCGCGCGAGCCGCTCGGCCAGCGCGATGGCCGGCACATGGGTGGTCTGGAAGAAGGTGTTGTAATAGGGCAGCTCGCGCATCTGGCGCGCCGCCGCCTCGGCCAGCTCCGCGCGCCCGTAGCCGATATTGACGCACCAGAGCCCGGCCATGGCGTCGAGGATCTCGGCGCCGTCGCTGTCGGTCAGCATCACCCCGCTGGCCGCGGTGATCACCCGCGCGCCCTTTTGCGCGAGCGCCGCGTTTTCGGTGAACGGATGCAGGTGATGGGCCGCGTCAAGTGCCTGCAACTGGGCGGTGGGCAGGTGATTCGTGATCCGGGTCATGGGCGGCTCCCGAAGGCAGGAAAGGTATGGGTGAAGGGTCGTGCCAGAATAGGACCAAATGTCGGCATGTCAACCGCCCGCCCCGCTCACAGCCCGCCCTCGCGCAGCGCCTGGCGCACCCGGTCGATCCCCTGGCCGATATCCTCCTCCATGGCGCTGGCGAGCGCCGCGCCGTCGCCCGCCGCAATCGCCGCCAGCGCCTGGGCGTGCATGTCTGGCAGGTCGGCGGTGCCGAAGCGGGTGAGCACCAGCCTCAGCGACGGCCCGCCGCGCAGCCAGAGCATTTCGGCGATCGACAGCAGCACATCGGCGCCGGCATGGGCGTAAAGCTCCATGTGAAAGCGGGTGTTGTATTCGAGATAGCCGCGCACATCGCCCGAGGCGATGGAGCGATTGAGCGCGCGGTCGGTGCGGCGCAGGCTTTCGAGCCCCTTTTCTCCAATCCTGTCAATGGCCTGCCGGCAAAGCTCCGGCTCGATCTGGAGCCGCACGAGGGCGATTTCCTCCCAGCGCTTCAGGTTCATCTCCGGCACGCATACGCGCCGGTTGCCCTGAAATTCGAGCGCCCCCTGCGAGGTCAGCCGGCGGATCGCCTCGCGCACCGGGGTCATGCCCATCGACAGCGCCAGCACCAGCCCCTGGATGGTCACCGCCTGGCCCGGCCTGAGTTCGCCATACAGGATCATGTCGCGCAGGGCGCGATAGGCCTTTTCGTGATCCGGTAGCTTTGCGCGGGATTTTTCCACCGCCCTGCCCTCTTCGATTTCCCTGACGCCAGGCTGTCAATTTCCTTGCCGAATCCCCGTTCAGCGGCCAGACTTGGCGCGCAGCTTAGCCCGGCGCGCAAGGTTTTACCATATTGCGCTGGCGGGGCTTTTTTGATCAAATACCACCATGGGGGCAAGACAAGCCTCGTCACAGGGAGCAACGCCATGAAAAAGACAAGCTGGATCGCACTGGCCGCCACGCTGGCCATCGGCGCCGCCGCCACCGCCGCCTTGGCCGAGGAGGTGCGGGTTTACAACTGGTCGGATTATATCGACGAAGAACTGCTGAGCAAATTCGAGCAGGAGACCGGCTACACGCTGGTCTATGACGTGTTCGACAGCAACGAGGTGCTGGAGACCAAGCTGCTCGCCGGCGGCTCGGGCTATGACGTGGTGGTGCCCTCGGGCTCGTTCCTGCAGCGCCAGATCGCCGCCGGGGTGTTCCAGCCGCTGGATTTCTCCAAGCTGCCCAACGAGAAATACATGTGGGACGAGATCAAGGCGCGCACCGCCGCCTATGACCCCGGCAACAAGTATTCGATCAACTACATGTGGGGCACCACCGGCATCGGCGTGAATGTGGGCAAGGTGCGGGAAGTGCTGGGCGAGGATGCGCCGATCGACAGCCTCGCGCTGATCTTCGAGCCGGCCAACATGGAAAAGCTCGCCGCCTGCGGCGTGCATTTCCTGGACGCGCCGGGCGAGATGATCCCGGCGGCGCTGAAATATCTGGGCGAGGACCCGGACAGCCACGACCCGGAGGTGATCGCCAAGGCCGAGCCGGTGCTGACCGCCGTGCGCCCCTATGTGCAGAAGTTCCACTCGTCGGAATACATCAACGCCCTGGCCAATGGCGATATCTGCGTGGCCTTCGGCTGGTCGGGCGACGTGCTGCAGGCGCGCGACCGGGCGGACGAGGCCGAAAACGGCGTGGAGATCGCCTATAACGCGCCCAAGGAAGGCGCGCTGATGTGGTTCGACATGATGGCGATCCCGGCCGATGCGCCCAACCCGGAGGGGGCCCATGCCTTCCTCAATTTCATCATGGACCCGCACAATATCGCCGCGGCGACCAATTACGTCTGGTATGCCAACGGCAATCTGGAGAGCCAGAAATACGTGGACCCCGAGATCCTCGAAGACCCGGCGATCTACCCGGATGAAGAGACCCTGAAGAATCTCTACACCACCTCCCCCTATCCGCCCAAGGTGCAGCGGGTGGTGACGCGGATGTGGACCCGGATCAAGTCCGGCACCTGAGCCTGCTGCGCATTCCCCCCGCGCTGCCGGCCGGCGCGGGGGTTTCCATCGCTGGGGGGGCAAATGCCGGAAAACACGCAGGAAAACACGCGAGAAAACACCGTCTTCGCGCCCTGGGACGACCCGGAGGCCGCGCCGCTGATCGAGTTCAGGAACGTCACCAAGCGCTTCGGCACCTTCACCGCCATCGACGATCTGACGCTGGACATCTACGCGCGCGAATTCTTTGCCCTGCTCGGCCCCTCGGGCTGCGGCAAGACCACGATCATGCGCATGCTGGCGGGCTTCGAGGACCCGAGCGAGGGCGAGATCCGCCTTGGCGGCGCCGACCTCGCCGGGGTGCCGCCCAACAGGCGGCCGGTGAACATGATGTTTCAGTCCTATGCGCTGTTTCCGCATCTGAGCGTGTGGGACAATATCGCCTTCGGCCTCAGGCGCTCGGACATGGCCCGCGACAAGGCGCGCATCGCCGCGCGGGTCGAGGAGATGCTGAAGCTCACCCGGCTGGAGAAATTCGCCCGCCGCAAGCCGCACCAGATTTCCGGCGGCCAGCGCCAGCGGGTGGCGCTGGCGCGCTCGCTGGCCAAGGCGCCGCGCCTGCTGCTGCTCGACGAACCCCTTGGCGCGCTCGACAAGAAGCTGCGCCAGGAGACCCAGTTCGAGCTGATGGACATCCAGGAGCGCACCGGCACCACCTTCGTGATCGTCACCCATGACCAGGAAGAGGCGATGACGGTGGCCTCGCGCGTCGCCGTCATGGACCACGGCAAGATCGTGCAGGTGGACACGCCCGCATCCATCTACGAGGCGCCAAACAGCGTATATGTGGCTGATTTCATTGGCGAAATCAATATCTTCAAGGGCCGCGCCAGCGCCCCGAAAGACGGCTTTTGCGAGATCGGTTTCGCCGAGGGTCTCGCCCCGATCCGCGCCCGCGCGCCCGAGGACATGCAGGGCGAGGCCGAAGTCTCCTTCGCGATCCGCCCGGAAAAGGTAGAGATCAGCCCCGAGCGCCCGCAAGCCCGCGAGCGCGCCAATGCCTATCCGGGCAAGGTGATCGACATCGCCTATCTGGGCAATATCTCCACCTATCACGTCGCCCTTGCCGGCGGCCAGAAGGTCAAGGTGCAGGCCGCCAATACGCGGCGCATCCAGCGCCGCTCGATCACCTGGGATCAGCAGGTCTGGATCAGCTTCACCGACACGGCCGGCGTGGTGCTGACGAGATGAGACGCCTCGCCCTCATCGCCCTGCCCTATCTGTGGCTCTTGGTGCTGTTTCTGGTGCCCTTCCTGATCGTGGTCAAGATTTCCCTTTCCGATCAGGCCCTTGCCATCCCCCCCTATACGCCGACCCTGGACCTTTCGGCGGGCTGGCAGGGGATACGGGACTGGGCCAGCGGGCTCGATCTGGAAAATTACTGGTTCCTCACCGATGACCCGCTCTACTGGAAGGCCTATCTCTCGAGCCTCAGGATCGCGGTGCTCTCCACCCTGCTCACGCTCATGGTCGGCTATCCCATCGCCTATGGCATGGCGCGCGCGCCGGATCACTGGCGCCCGACCCTGATGATGCTGGTGATCCTGCCCTTCTGGACCAGCTTCCTGATCCGGGTCTACAGCTGGAAGGCGATCCTGAGCCAGGAGGGGCTGCTGAACCAGTTCCTGCTCTGGCTCGGGGTGATCCATGAGCCGCTGACCATCCTCAACACCAATACCGCCGTCTATATCGGCATCGTCTATACCTACCTGCCCTTCATGATCCTGCCGATCTACGCGGCGCTCGAAAAGCTCGACCAAAGCCTGCTGGAAGCGGCCGAGGACCTGGGCTGCTCGCGCCTCTCGGCCTTCTGGCTTATCACCGTGCCGCTGTCGAAACAGGGCATCATCGCCGGCTGCTTCCTCGTCTTCATCCCGGCGATGGGCGAATTCGTGATCCCGGCGCTTCTGGGCGGCTCGCGCACGCTGATGATCGGCAAGGTGCTGTGGGAGGAATTCTTCTCCAACCGCGACTGGCCGGTGGCCAGCGCGGTGGCGGTGGTGCTGCTCATGATCCTGATCGTGCCGATCATCCTGTTCCAGCGAAACGAGCAGAGAAACCGGGAGGCGGAAGGATGAGCGGCAGGATGAGCGGGACAGGAAAATTCGAATTTTCCTGGCAGGGATTTTCGAAAATCCCTGCCCCCGCCCGGACGCAAGCGGAGGCAGAAACATGCGGCGACTGAGCTGGTTCAACCTCACCTCGCTCACCCTGGGGCTCGCCTTCCTCTACCTGCCGATGGTGATCCTGGTGATCTATTCGTTCAACGGCGGCAAGCTGGTCACGGTCTGGGCCGGCTTTTCGACCAAGTGGTATGGGGCGCTGTTTCACGACAAGGCCTTTCTCAAGGCCGCCTGGATCACGCTCAAGGTGGCGGTGATTTCCTCCACCGTGGCGACGCTGCTCGGCACCATGGCGGCGCTGGTGCTGGTGCGCGCCGGGCGCTTTTTCGGCCGCACGCTGTTTTCGGGCATGATCTACGCGCCGCTGGTGATGCCCGACGTGATCACCGGCCTTGCCCTGCTGCTGCTGTTCATCGCCATCGGGCTCGACCGGGGGGTGTTTACCATCATCCTCGCCCATATCACCTTTTCCATGTGTTTCGTCTCGGTGGTGGTGGCCTCGCGCCTGCAGAGCTTCGACCGCTCGCTGGAAGAGGCGGCGCTGGATCTGGGCTGCACGCCGCTCGACGCCTTTCGCTCGGTGACGCTGCCGATCATCGCCCCGGCGGTAATCTCGGGCTGGCTTCTGGCCTTCACGCTTTCGCTTGACGATCTGGTGATCTCGTCCTTCACCTCCGGGCCTTCCTCCACCACCCTGCCGATCAAGATCTTCTCGGCGGTGCGCCTCGGGGTGAACCCGGAGATCAACGCGCTCTCGACCATCATGATCGCCATCGTCTCGACCGGGGTCATCACCGCATCGCTCCTGTCCAAGCGCTCCATCGCCCGGCGCGCGCGCGAGGAGCAGGAAGCCTTTGCCTCGTGAGCGGCTTTCTCGAAGAATACGCGGGTTTTGTCGCCGCCCATGGCCGCCCCGAGCGCATCGAGCTGATGCTGTGCGACCTCAACGCGGTCATTCGCGGCAAGTGGCTGCCGGGCGATGACGCGGCGAAGCTCGCGGCGGGCGAGGTGCGCCTGCCGCTTTCCACCTACGCGCCCAATATCCTGGGCGAAGAGGTCGAGGCGACCGGGCTCGGCATCGTCGCGGGCGACCCGGACGGCCGGCTGATCCCGGTCCCCGGCACGCTGAAGCCCATGCCCTGGGCCAGCGCCGAAGGCAGGGGCAAGGTGGCGCAGGTGCTGGTCGAGATGCACGAGCCCCCCGCCTCTCATGACACCCGGGGCGCGCTCCCCTTCACCTCGCCGCGCGGGCGGCTCGCGGCGATGCAGGCGCGCCTGGCCGAGCGCGGGCTCAGGCCCGTGGTGGCGACCGAGCTCGAATTCTACCTGATCCGCCCGCGCGCCCGACCCGAAGAGCCCCCGCGCCCGCCCGAGCACAGCCCTGACGCGCAGAATTACGACCTTGAAGTGCTGGAAAAGCACCAGGGGGTGCTCGACGCCATCCTTGCCGCGGCCGAGGCGCAGGGTATCCCCACCGATACGCTGATCGCCGAATACGGCCCCGGCCAGTTCGAGGTCAATTTCCACCATACCGAGGATGTCATGTTTGCCGCCGACATGGCGCTGTGGTTTCGCCGCCTGGTGCGCGGGGTTGCCCGCCAGCACGGCTTCGAGGCCACCTTCATGGCCAAGCCCTATGCCGACCACCCCGGCAACGGGATGCATGTGCATGTGAGCGTGGTCGATGCCGACGGGCGCAACATCTTTGCCGCCGAAAGCGGGGTCGGCGACCGGCTCGGGGCTGCCGTGGCCGGGCTGCTGGAGACGATGCGCGAGATGCAGGCGATCTTCGCGCCGCATCTGAATTCGTACCGCCGCTTCCTGCCCATGAGCTTTGCCCCGTCGGCGCCCGACTGGGGGCTCGACAACCGCGCCGCCGCCATCCGCCTGCCGGAAACGCGCGGGGCGGGCGCGCGGCTTGAGCACCGCATTTGCGGCGCTGATGTGAACCCTTACCTGGCGCTTGCCGCGATCCTCGGCGGCATGCTCCACGGGCTCGAGACCGGCCCCGACCTGCCGCTGCCGCTCGACGATCCGGCCGCCCGCCCCGCCGCGCCGCTGGGCCATGACTGGGCCGGGGCGGTGGAGCGTTTCGCCGCTTCCGAGACCGCCGCCGAAATCTTCGGCGCGCCGTTTCGCGACCTCTATGCAGAGGTTCGCCGCGACGAAATCGCCCGGCTCACCCGCGAGATCAGCCAGGTCGAATACCGCACCTATCTCGGCCGGCTCTGATGCGCCGCCTCTATGCGCCCCACGCCTATGGCGACGCCCCGCGCGCCGGCTGCTTCTGGGCGCCGCCGCCCGATGACTTCCCCGCGCTCGAAGGCGCGGCCGAGGCCGAATTCGCCATCATCGGCGGCGGCTATGCGGGGCTCTCGGCGGCGCTGGAGCTGGCCGGGCGCGGCGTATCGGTGACGCTGCTCGAGGCGCGCGCGCCGGGCTGGGGCGCTTCCGGGCGCAATGGCGGCTTCTGCTGCCTGGGCGGGACCGGCTTCGGGCATGGCGAACTGATCCGCAAGCTGGGCGAGGCCGCGGCGGGCGAGATGATCCGCACCGAGCGCGCGGCGATCGAGCTTGTGGCCGAACTGCTCGAAACCCACGCCATCGACGCCGACCGCCATTCTGACGGCGAAGTGGTGCTCGCCCACCGCCCCCGCGCCATGCGGGAACTCGAAGAGGAAGGCGAGATCCTCGCCGCCCACGGCATCGAAACCCGCCTGCTCGGCAAGGCCACGCTGGCCGAGCGCGGCATGGCCGGGCCGTTTCACGGCGGACTGCATGTGCGCGCGGGCTTCGGGCTCGAGCCCGGCAAATATGCGCGCGGCCTCGCCCGCGCCGCCCGCAAGGCCGGGGCCGATATCCGCGCCCACAGCCCGGTCACGCAGATCACGCAGGCGCAGGGCCGCTTCACCCTCACCACCCCCCAGGGCCGGCTCAGCGCCCGCCGGCTGATCGTCGCCACCAACGGCTATTCGAGCGACGACATCCCCCCCGCGCTCGCCAGCCGCTACCTGCCGATGCAGTCGAACATCATCGTCACCCGCCCGCTCAGCCACGAAGAGCGCGAAGCCGCGGGCTGGACCAGCGACACCATGGCCTATGACAGCCGCACCCTGCTGCATTACTTCCGCCTGCTGCCGGACGGGCGCTTCCTGTTCGGCCGGCGCGGCGCGCTCACCGCCGGGCCGCGCGCGCAGGCGCGGATGCGCCAGACGGTGATCCGCCATTTCCACGCCATGTTCCCGGCCTGGCGCACGGTGGAGGTGGCGCATTTCTGGTCGGGCTTCGTCAGCCTCGCCTATGACCGCCTGCCCCATATCTCTCCGATCCCCGGCTGGGAAGGCGCCTTTGCGGCGATGAACTGGCACGGCAACGGGGTGGCCATGGCCACATGGGGCGGCCGACAGGTGGCGCGCGCCGCGCTCGGGGGCGCGCCCGTCCCCGAAGCC
>JALWTH010000002.1 GCA_027082975.1 Paracoccaceae bacterium
TCCATGGCGCGGGCGAAACTGTCGGCAAGCGCGGCGCGCTCCTGCGGCGACAGGCGGGATATTGCCTCGACCACCACATCGCGCCCGGCCTCGACCCGGGCGCTCAGGCGCTGTTTCTGGCGGTCCATCACCGCGCTGAAGGCAGCCGCGTCGAACGGCTCGGCGCGCAGGATTGCAAGCATGTCCTGCAATTCTCCGAGCAGGGCGGCGCGCTCGGCGCGCCGGGGCCCCAGCGCCTCGCGCAGATCGCGCGCCATCTGGCGGCGCATCTGCGGCGGAAAGCCGGCGACGAACGGGCCCAGCCCCAGTTCGCGCATCAGCCGGGCGGGGTTCGAGCCGGTCTGGCCCTGCGGCCTGGCGCCCGGCTGCCCCTGGCCCTGGCCCTGGCCCTGCGTCTGCACCTGCCCCTGGCCCTGCATCCGTTCGCCATGGCCCATGCCCGGCCCGGCCCGGCCGAGCCAGCTGCCGATGAAGATCCCCGCAATCAGCAGGTTGACGGAGAGGGACAGGGCGAGGGCGAGTCTCGTCCACAGCCCGGCGCGGCTGCCCTGGGGCGGCTGTGTCTGCATGCTCATCCTTCCTCCAGCAAAGCGGAAATGTCGCCCAGGCCGGGCTCGAAATCCTCGAGTTCGAAGCCCGTGACCGCCGCCGGGTCGGCCGGGTCCGCCTCCCAGGAAATGCCGGCCATCGGCCCCTTCGGACCCATCGGACCCATCGGCCCGATCCGGTGCAGGATGGACGGATGGGCATAGCCGATCCAGAGCCCGGCAATGGTCGCGGTGGCCAGGCCGGTAAACATGCCCCAGCCGCGCATGGTGCCCTCAAGCGAGCCCCCGAAGGCGCCACGAAGCGCCGCCCCCACGCGCTCGAGCAGCGACTGGCGCGCAGGCGCGGCCCCGGCGCTCGGCCCGGCCGCCGGCAGATGCGCCCGGGCGTCGGCCAGCACCCGCTCCCACAGCTCCCGGTCGGGCATCGGCGCGCTCTGGCGCGCGGCGGCGAACAGGTCTTCCAGCATCGCGTCATTCAGCGCGTCTTCCATCGCGTCTGCCATTGCGTCTGCCATCGCGTCATCCACATTATCGGCGGGCCCGTGGCGCCCGGCCCGCGATTCTCTTCCGTCATTCACCATATCCAAGCTCCTTGCGTCTTGGCGCCAGTTTCTGCACCAGGGCCCGCTTGCCGCGCGCGGTCAGGCTTTCCACCGCCTCCACCGAGATCTCCAGGATCTCGGCGATCTCGGGGTTGGCCAGCCCCTCGATATGGCGCAGGATCACCGCCTGGCGCTGGCGCTCCGGCAATTCGGCCAGGGCGGCGATCAGGGCGCGGGCGCGGTCTTCGGCCATCAGCCGGTGGCTGACCGGGGCGCGCCCGTCCTCGGGCTCGGCCACCGAGTCGATGTCCACATGGCGGCGCTTGCGCAGCCGGTCGGTGCACAGATTGGCCACCACCCGGTAGAGCCAGGTGGTGACCCGGGCTTCGCCCGCGCGCCATTGGGGCGCCTGTTTCCACAGGCGCAGCATCGCCTCCTGGGCCACGTCCTCGGCCTCGGCCCGGTCGCCGCCCAGCATCCGCATCGCATAGCCCAGCGCCCGGGGGGTCATGCGCGCGCTCAGCGCCATGGCCGCCTGCGCATCGCCCCGGCCATAGGCGGCCAGCAGGGCTTCGTCGGAAACAGTGCCATCCGTGTCCAGTGCCATCTTCATCCTGCCCGGCCTACAATACGCGGCCCGTATCCGGCAAGGCCGGCCTCAGCGCTCACCGGGACCGTTGAAGGGAGGGCGCCCGGCCATCAGCTCCTCGCGCGAGAGCGCGCCGTCGCCATCGGTATCGAGCGCCCGCAGGCGCGCTGCCTGGGCGGCGGGCGGCTGCATTTCCTCCGCCGAAAGCATCGAATCGCCATCCCGGTCGCGCTTTTGCAGCAGGGCCCGGGCGAGCTGGGCGATGCGCTCGGCATTCGGCCCCCGGCGAAGGGGGGCCGGTCCCTGTCCCGCATCCTGTCCCGCATCCTGGCCCGTTTCCTGGCCAGGGCCTGCCGCAGCGCCCGGCCCCACCGCAGCGCCCGGGTTGCGGGCGGCAAGGCGCGCGGCCATGCGGGCGCGGATCGAGGCGGCAAGTTCCTCCTGGTCCAGCAGGCCGTCGCCATTGGTATCGGCGGCGGCAAAGCGCCGCTCCGCGTGGGCGGCCAGCTCTTCGGGCGTAAGCGTGCCGCTGGAATCGGTGTCGATTTCGTCAAAGGCCCGCAGCAGCGGAGGCTGGCGCCGGGGCGCGTCTGCCTGCCCGGCGGCATTCGCACCTGCATTGCGCTCGAAAACGCATGGCTCGCGCGATGCCGGGCCGGCCGCCGGCTCTGCCGTCGTGCCGGTGCCCGTGCCGATAGCGCGCGCGCTGCCGGCCCAGGCCGAAGCAAGGCCTAGACCCAGGACAAGCGCGACCGGCAGCGCCCCGGCCGCTTTTCGTGTCCGATATTTCCACATGCCATACTCCATTCGTGAAAGGCGCCTTGCGCCGTGAAATGCTCTGGCTGCCCCTCCTGCAGGATATACGCGCCACGGCCGGCTTTCCGTCGCCGCGTCCGTGCGCCGGGCATCTGGCGGCAATCGCGCCTGTGCCGGCGGCCACTTTGCGACATCGGGACGCGGAAAGAAAAACGGCAGTGGTCATTTCCGCCCCGGCCAGTATGTTTGCCGCCAGTTGCTGTTGTCAACGCGCGAAAATGGCGGAGAGCCCCATGGCCGATACGGGCAAGGATACGGGCAAGGATGCGGGAGTGGATACGGGAGAGGAGCGCGCGCTCTGGCCCGCCCTGAAGCGCGGCCTGCGCCGGCGCTGTCCCAATTGCGGCACCGGCGGCATCTTTCGCGGCTATCTCAAGGTGCGCGACCATTGCCCGGTCTGCGAGGAGGCGCTGTATCACCAGCGCGCCGATGACGGGCCGGCCTATCTGACGATCCTGATCGTCGGCCATGTCATGGCGCCGCTGATCCTCGGCGTCTATACCGCGCTGCGCCCGGACCCGCTGATCATGGCCAGCGTTTTCTCGGTTGGAACCGCGGCGCTGAGCCTGTATCTTCTGCCCAGGCTCAAGGGGGGGATGATCGCCTTTCAATGGGCCAAGCGGATGCACGGCTTCGGCCCCGACCCGGTGGAGGCGGAGCTGGAGATGCCCGATACCGGGGACGAAGCCGCTGCCGAATGAGCGGAGGCCCGGCGTGGCGGGGGTGACGGAAAGCGACAGGCGCGAGATACGCGACGCGGCGACGATCCTGCTGATCCGCGATGCGGACCGGGCGCCGAAGGTGCTGATGGGCCAGCGCGGGGCGCGCGCCGCCTTCATGCCCAACAAGTTCGTCTTTCCCGGGGGCGCGGTGGATCCGGGCGACCACGCGGTGGCGCTGGCCGCGGCCGGGGCCGAGCCCTGCCTGAGCCGGCTGGGCCAGGACCTGCGCCCGGGCGCGCCCGAGACCCTGCCCCGGGCGCTCATGGCCGCCGCCATTCGCGAGCTCTGGGAGGAGACCGGGCAGATCCTCGGCGTGCCGGGCGACTGGCAAGGCGCGGTGCCCGCGGACTGGCGGGACTTTGCCGCGCGCGGATTCGTGCCTTCGCCGGAGGGGCTGGCCTTCATCTGCCGGGCGATCACGCCGCCGGGGCGCCCGCGCCGGTTCGATGCGCGATTCTTTGTCGCCGACGCGGCGCGGCTTGCGAGCGACCCGGACGATTTCTCCGCCGCCAGCGAGGAGCTGCGCCACCTGCAGTGGATCCCGTTCGAGCGGCTGATGGAATTCGACCTGCCGTTCATCACCCAGGTGGCGCTGGCCGAGATCAGGGCGCGCCTGCCGGACCTGTCGGCGCCGCCGGAGGTGCCGTTCTTTCGCAATGGCGCCGAAGAGAGCCTGTTCGTGCGCCTTGGCGGCAGGAGCCCGCTGGAACTCGGCTAGCGGCGATTTTTCTGCGAAAAATCGGGCGGGGGCCAGCCCCCGAACCCCCGGGATATTTCCCAACAGAAGAAGGGGTCAGCCGGCGAGGATCAGGGCAAGGATCGAGAGGGTGACGAGGGCGATGCCGGCGGTTTCGCGCGTGCTGAGGCGTTCGGCGAAGAACAGGTAGCCGGCGAGGATCGAGAAGATCACTTCGACCTGGCCGACGGCGAAGACATAGGCGGCGTTTTGCAGCGAGAAGGCGGCGAACCAGGCAAGCGAGCCGCCGGCTCCGGCGAGGCCGATGATCAGGCCGGCGCGCCAGGCGCGCAGGGTGCGGCGGATCTGGCCGGGCTGGGCGAAGCGCAGCCATGCGGTGGTGGCGGCGGTCTGGCTGGCGGTCACGGCGGTCAGGGTGAGCAGCGCGCGCAGGAGCGTATCGGCGCCGGACAGTTCCAGCAGCGCGCCGCGATAGGCCACCGCCGAGAGGGCGAAGAGCGCGCCCGAGGCGAGCCCCAGCGCGGCGGGGCCGGTCTGCACCTGCCGGGCGGTGCCGGGCCTGAGCGAGAGCGCGATGATTCCGGCGAGCCCGAGCAGGATCGCGCCGAGCCCGGCGAGGCTGATCCTGTCGCCCAGGAGCGCGAATCCGGCCAGCGCGGCCTGCAGGACTTCGGTCTTCTTGAAGGCGATGCCGACGGCGAAATTGCGCTGTGAAAACAGGGAGACAAGCGCCCATGTTCCGAGGATCTGGGTGGCGCCGCCAAACAGCACCCAGGGCCAGAAGGCCGCTCCGGTCGCGGGCATGGTGGCGCCGGTGAGGGCGCGCCAGGCGAGGGTTGCCGCAGCCACGATCGGGGCGGCGAAGACAAAGCGCGCATAGGTGGCGCCCGCCGCGCTGAGGCCGTCGAGCGAGAGCTTTTTCTGCAACAGGAAGCGCAGGGTCTGAAAGCCCGCGGCGAGGATGGCGAGCAGGGCCCAGGTCACGCGCGCGCCTGTCAGCGCCCGCCCATCACCGCGCGGCCCACCCCTTCGGGGCGCGGCAGGGCGGCGTGGGCCGTGGCGATTTCTTCGAGGCGCGCGGCGATGTGGGGCGCGGGCGGGCAGGAGCGGCGGGTCTCAAGGCTCACATGCAACAGCAGGTGTTCGCCCGTGGCCAGCAGCCGCTCGCCCTCGAACATGCGGTGAAACAGGTGCAGCTTCTTGCCTTCGCCCATGAGGCACAGGGTTTCGATGCGGATGCGCGCCCCCGCGCGCACTTCGTCGAGGTGGCGGATATGGGTCTCGGCGGTGAAGTAGGAGCCGCCCGAGGCGATATAGTCGGCGTCGCAGCCGATGATCTCCATGAAGCGGTCGGTGGCGTCGCCAAAGGCCTGCAGGTAGCGCGCTTCGTTCATGTGGCCGTTGTAATCGGTCCAGTCCAGCGGCACGGCGCGGCTGACGGTGAGGATCGGGCAGCTGATGTCGAGGGCGGGGCGCGGCAGGGCGGCATCGACGGCGTTCAGATGGGCGCCCGCGCCCCGGCCCCGCCCCTTGAGCGCGCGCAGGATGGCGACGAGGTTTTCGTCGCGCGCCCGCTCCAGCTCGCCGATGCTCATGTGGCCCGACTGCGCATCGGACTGGGCGGCGATCTTGTCGATCAGCGCCCGGTCGAGCTCGGGCACATCCATCAGGCGGGTCCAGTTCCATTTCAGGCAGGGGCCGAACTGGGCGAGGAAGTGGCGCATCCCCCCCTCGCCCCCGGCGATTCGGTAGGTCTCAAACAGCCCCATCTGCGCGAGCCGCAGGCCGAAGCCCATGCGAATCGCCGCGTCGATCTGTTCGGTGGTGGCCACGTCGTCGCGGATCATCCACAGCGCCTCGCGCCAGAATGCCTCAAGCAGGCGGTCGGCGATATGGGCCTCGATCTCGGCGGTGATGTGGAGCGGGTACATGCCGATTTCGCGCAGGATTTTCTCTGCCTTTTCAATGCGTTCTGGTGGGTTGTCGTCAGTGGTGACCAACTCGGCCAAGGGCAGCAGGTAGACCGGGTTGAACGGATGGGCGACGAGGATCTGCTCGGGGCGCGTGGCGCAGCCCTGAAGCTGGCGGGCGGTAAAGCCGGAGGTGGAGGAAGCGATGACCGCGTCCGGCTCGCAATGCTCCTGCAGCTTCTGAAAGGTCTTGCGCTTGAGTTCGAGGCGCTCGGGCACGCTCTCCTGGATCCAGTCGGCCCCGGCCACCGCCTCCGAAATCGTCGCGCAGACCGCCAGCCGCCCCTCTTGGGGCAGGGCGGCGTCGTGCAGGCCCGGCAGCGCGCGGCGGGCGTTTTCGAGCGTGGCGGCGAGCCTGTCTGCGGCGGCCGGGTCGGGGTCGAAAAAACGCACCTCCCAGCCCATGAGCAGGAACCGCGCGGCCCAGCCGCCACCGATGACCCCGCCGCCGATGATCGCCGCGACCCGGCCCCTTTCGCCGGCCATGCCCGCCTCGCCCGTCACACCCGCCTCGCCCGCATCGCCCATGCGCCCCACCCTTCAGTCAATACAGATTTCCACCCGCCGGCCGTCTTCGTCCAGCATCGGAATGCAGCCGAATTCCGGTACTACCTGCGAGCACTGGCGGCTGTCGGCATAGCATATCCCCTCGCAATCGCTGGCACGCGCGCAGGACTTGCCCGCATCCTCGGTCGGGCGGAAGCACAGGAAGCTGCCCAGCAGCCCGCCCCGGGCATATTCGCCGCCCCGCGCCTCGCATTCGGCGCGGGCCGCCGGGTCGGGCTTGCCCGGCTCCGGCGGGCGCGGCTCCCCCTTGCCGGGGATGCAGGCGGCAAGCAGAAGCGCGCTGGCGGCGACACTCAGGAATGTGCCTGTTTTCATATCGCTGCCCTTCCCCTCACCCGACCCCGACCGGTGCCCGCTTGCTCAGCCCCAGCTTCGCGCGCACCTCTTCGGGGCCGATCACCCGCGCGCCCATGCGCTCGACAATGCCCACGGCGCGCTCGACCAGCTGGGCATTGGTGGCCAGAACGCCCTTATCGAGCCACAGGTTATCCTCGAGCCCCACCCGCACATTGCCGCCCGCAAGCACGCTCGCTGCCACATAAGCCATCTGGTGGCGCCCGAGGCTGAAGGCCGAAAAGGTCCAGCCGTCGGGTACGTTGTTCACCATCGCCAGGAAGGTATTGAGGTCGTCGGGCGCCCCCCAGGGCACGCCCATGCACAGCTGCACCAGCGCCGGCGATTCCAGCACCCCCTCCTCCACCAGCCTGCGGGCAAACCACAAGTGACCGCTGTCAAAGGCCTCGATCTCCGCCTTCACCCCCAGTTCGGTCATCCTCCGGCCCATGGCCTCGAGCATCCCGGGCGTGTTGGTCATCACGTAATCGGCCTCGGCGAAATTCATCGTGCCGCAGTCAAGCGTGGCGATTTCGGGCCGGCATTCGGCGATATGGGCGACGCGCTCGGCGGCGCTGGCCATGTCGGTGCCCTCGCCGAGCGGCAAGGGCCGCTCGGGAGGGCCGAACACCATGTCGCCGCCCATCCCGGCGGTGAGGTTCAGCACCACATCCACCGCGCTATCGCGAATGCGCTCGGTCACCTCGCGGTACAGCTCCGGGCGGCGGCTGGGCACGCCGGTATCGGGTTCGCGCACATGGCAATGCACCACCGCCGCGCCCGCCCGCGCCGCCTCGATCGCGGCTTCGGCAATCGCCGCCGGGCTTCTCGGCACATGCGGGCTGCGCTCCTGGGTCGACCCCGATCCGGTGACGGCACAGGTGATGAATACCTCGCGATTCATGGCAAGCGGCATGGCAATCCTCCCTTCAATACCAGCAAACGCCCGGCGCCAGACAATGGCAAGCCCGAAAACGACACATCACGCCGCTCTTCTTCCTCTTGCCGGTGTTGTGGTACAAATTAATAGGCAGTGGGATAAAATGCGGCGCAAGAACTGAGCCTATCCGAGCAGTACTGAGTTGGGATCATGGTTTGGAGCGGTTGTTTTTCCACCAGCGTTGGAGGGTTGAGCGGGAGACGTGGCGATCTTTTGGGAAGTGTTTGACGATTTCCTCGGCAATCGCGGCGAAGGTCATGTGGTTTGCTCTGGCGCGCAAGGAGGCTTGCAGGGCCGGGTCGCGGTCGATTTTCGGGGCGGGGTTGGTGTCGGGAGCGTCCAAAGCGGTGCTGGCGGCGGTGTTCACAGGGGCGCTCAAGGGGGCGCTCAAGGGCTGTTGAAGGCGGTTTCATGGCCGCTTTAGCGTCCTGTTGCAGGGCGCGTTCCTGGGGGTATTTCGGGGCGGCACTGGCGCGAAAATATGCCAGCCGCGCGGCATGGATCAGCTCACCGATTTCCGCCAGCGCCTGGCGCGTATCCTGAAATTTCTTGCTCACGCTTTCAGCCATTTGCGCACCGAAACATCTGAGGTTCGCAGGGTCCGGGCGATCTCAAGCCACGGGCAGGCCTTGCATGGCAAGACTTTGCGTCAGCCGCCTCTCTCGCCAGGGGAACGCGTTTTGGAGCGGTGCGCATTCGCGCCGAGCGCACGCGCATTCTCGATCCCGACCACATGTGCCAGCATGGAATTCTTGCCGGGGCTTTTCGGGATAGCCATTTCCGCCCCACCAAAGGCGAGCAGAAAATCAACGGTTCTTGCCGGGCCGATGACATCCGCGTAGACGGCTACCCCAGGCCGGAGGCGGTGGGTAGCGATATTCGCTCAGCCTTTCATCTTGCGGGCGCGCTCGGTCCATTCGACCGGGCTTTTCTCGCGGCCCCGCCCACAATGCGCCGTCCCTCACGGCAAGCGTGCGTATCCAGCCCGCCGCCGGAACCGGCCCCGATCCGGTGCGCTTGTCGGCCTGGTGCTCGTCGTCAATGGCAATGTCCACCTTGTCCGCTTCGAAGGCAGCAATCAGGCGTTCGGGATCGGTCAGCTTCCAGCGCCGTCCGTCGCGGGCCTGCATCTGCCCCACGGGAAAGAGCTGCACCCATTCGGGCGCGCTTTTGCCCTTCAGGGAAACGTCACAGGTGACAGGTGCGCGCGCAGGCATCGGATCAGGCCACATAGGGGCTGACGATCAGCTCGGCCGTGCCCTTCCACGGGTTGGTTCCGCCGCCGCTTTCGTTTTCGGTATTGAGGATGCGCAGTGCCTTGTCTTCGAGTGAAGGCGGCACCACCAGAACAGTCGGGCGCACCCCCAGAACCCAGCCGCCATCGGCGCGGAAGTCCATCATGGCCGCGCGCGCTGCGGCGTAGTTTGCCGCCGTCAGATCGGCTTTCGAGCCGAATGCCAGCTGCCACAGTCCATAGCCCGCATTGCCCTGGCGCGCGCGCCTTGAGGTATTCGTCATTCTTGAAGACATACTCGTTTCCGGGATCGGTCATGGACTGGAATTCGTAGCTTTCACGCTCCTGCCAGATCAGCGGCTTGATGCCGCGCGAGGTGTCAAGCAGAAACCAGGGCGTGCTGCTTCCCGCCTGAAGATTGCTGACACTGGAAGCGGTGCCTTCATTGTCGGTGATCGGATGATCGGCGTCGAAGAAATATTGCCCGTCAAAACAGGTCTTGGTGAAGCCGTCCTTGAGCAAGCCCATGACCAGCTCTTCAGGATGTGTCCTGGCGAGATAGCCCATTTCCGAAAATGCGGGCTTGAAAATGCCCAGCCGGTCATCGGCAAGATCATCGCGCTTGACCGAAACGGTGCTTTCAAATTTCCGGTTGGTGATCGTGAAGCCGTATGCCTTCAGGGATAGTGTCCCGAGGAATGGTGTAACTTTGCTCTTCGGCCTTGGCTTGGCCGCAGTTACAGGACGGCGATTTTCGCCGGGTCCATGGGGGCAGTGTCGCAGATGGCGGCGACGGTTTCCAGCGTCAT
>JALWTH010000003.1 GCA_027082975.1 Paracoccaceae bacterium
GAGGCGATCCACCTCGGCCTGCAGCGCGGCGCGGGCGTCATCCGAGAGCGGCGCGTGGGGGCTGAAGTCGTTCTTGTGGCTTCCGGCGTAGATGGCGGTAAAGCGGTAGCCGTCCTGCTCGTCCCTTCGCGACTGGTCGGCGTGCATGGCGATGACGCCGATAGAGCCGACGCCGCCGGTGCGGGTGACAAACACTTCATCGCTTGCTGCCGCCAGCGCGTAGGCGGCGGAGAAGGCCTGGTCGTTGGCTACGGCCCAGACGGGCTTGTCATGCGTGGCGGCACGGATGCGCTCGGCCAGTTCGAAGACGCCGCCGGCCTCGCCGCCCGGGCTGTCGATGTCCAGCACAATGCCGGCCACCGCCGGGTCCGCCACTGCCCGGTCGATCTGAGCCCCGACCTCCTGGTAGCTGGTAAGCCCCGATTGTGCCTCCAGGCCTAGCGCACGGCGCACCAGGGTCCCATGGATCGGGATCACGGCGATGTCGCTCTGTCGGGAGACGGACGGCATTCGCGGCGCTGGTACGGGCGCGGCGCTCTCGGTTTCCGGCCAGCCGACGCGCGGGCCCAGCACGGCGAGGATTGCGTCCAGCTTGGCGCGATGAATCAGCAGCGGCGTGTTGAACAGCCGCTCGGCGATGTGTGGCAACGGGTTCACGGGTTGTTGGGTCCTTGCGAGGTATTGCGGGCAGCGGTGCCCTGGGTCCGCCTTGGATCGGAGTCGAACACCAGTCCCAGCTCGTCGGCGCGCTGGTTGTCCGCGGCGATCTCGCGATCCACGTCCTCGGCGTCGTAGCCGAAGGCAGAGATCGCCTCGGAGCGGCTCATGAGACCGGCGCGGATGGCGGTGAGCAGCGCCTTGAACTCCTTCTCGGGGTCCACCCACTGCCAGCCCTGCGGGATCCACTTGCAGTTGAGGTACTCCCGCCGGCGGCGGGCGAAGTCGGGCAACGGCAGCGCGCCTTCCAGCGCCGCCTGTTCCATCCAGGCACGCCAGACCGGGCGGCAGAACTGGTGCACGATCACGCCATGCTGGATCGCCTCGCAGCGGCGCCGGAACTCCAGCAGCCCCGCGCGGATGCTGGAGTAGTTCACGCCGGTGAGGTCCCCGGTCAGCTGCTCGTAGGTGACGCCGATGGCGGCGGCCACCGCGCGGAACTGGGTGCGCAGGAACTCCGAATAGGAACCGCCCACGTCGGCCGGGTCGGAGAACTTGACGTCCTCGCCGGGCTCCAGAATCTGCAGCGTGCCGGGTTCGAGTCCGGCCAGCGCCACGCCGGATGCGTCCGCCTCGCCTTCTCCCATGAGGTTGTCCTCCGGGCTCTGGCGGGTGATGAAACCGGCGAACATGGCGGCGGTCTTCTTGCGCACCAGTTCGGCGTCGTCGTACTGGTCGAGTTCGTTGAGCTTGACCAGCGCCCTCGAAAGCCAGGGCTCGCCCCGGATCTGTCCCGGCCGCAGGAGCCGGAACAGATGGATGATCTCGGCGGCCGGCACCCGCACGGTTTCCATGTCGGCGCTGCCGGCGGGGCTCAGCGCGCCGTCCTCCGGGTGGACGCGATAGAGGTGGTAGGCGACGCGCCGGCCCAGCTTGTCGAACTCGATGCCGGCGCGGATCCGGTTGCCGTTGGGCGCCTCGGTGTTCAATGTCAGCGGCAGATGCTCGGGCTCCAGCAGTTGCAGCTGGAGCGGCACCGAAAGGCCGTCCTCGGGACGGCGCGGGCGCAGCCGCACGAGGCATTCGCCGCCTTCCAGCATGGCCCGGCAGGCGAGCGCCTGCAGGCCGTAGAAGTCGGTGAGCCCCGCGCTGTCGGCCTCCTCGGTCCAGGTCCACCACAAGGACTGGATCGCCTTGCGCAGCTCGGCGTCATCGACCAGGCTTTGCGGCTTGATGCCGGTGCCGACGGCGTTGGCCACGAAGGCCTCGACGGCGGCCGAGGCCCAGGCGTTGCGGCGCACCAGGTCGCGGGACTTGGCGCGCAGCTCACTGTTCGTTGCGAGCATGGCGGCCACCGCGCCGGGGTTGCCGGGCGTCCAGACGACACTGCGTCGCCCGCGACCCGCCGCCTCGTGCACGGGCGGGCTCTTGAGCCGGCTGCGGATGCGCTGAAGCCAGCCCATCTCAGAAACCCTTGTCTGTGGTGACGCGGATCTGGCGGACCGGGGTCCGCCCCTGATCTCGGGCCAACTGGGCGTCGATCTCGCGCAGCGCCGCGCGCAGTTCCTCCACCGAGCGGTATTCCACCGTCTTGTCGCCGAAAGTCACGCGCCGCTCGCCCCGGGCCAGGGCGCGTTCCAGGGCCTCCCGGTCGGCCTGGGTCCAGGCCATCTCAGGCACCCGCCAGCGCGGCCAGTTCCAGCACCAGGTCGGTCTGCGCCACGTCCCCGTTCTGATACAGGATGCGCGCGTAACGTCCAACGGGGCGCCCCCGCACAT
>JALWTH010000004.1 GCA_027082975.1 Paracoccaceae bacterium
GCCTTTTCGGCGCTCCGGGCCAGATCGGAGGGGCTGGCGGCGAGGGAAGCGAGGATGTCGCCGAGCGTTTCGCCGGCAAAGGCCGCGTCGATCTCGGCCCGTGCGGCCTCGGCCGGGCCGGGGGCGGGGGGCGCTTCGGCAAGGCGGGCCACCTCATTCGCATCGCCGCTCTCGCACAGCGCCTCGATCAGGTCGGGCCAATGCGCGCGGGGGATGTAGTGATCGGCAAAGCCCGCATGCAGCGCGTCCGCCGGGCCCATCCGCGCGGCGGTGAGGCCGAAATACTCCCCCAGCCGCCCCGGCGCGCGGGCCAGAAGATGGCTGCCGCCCACATCCGGGATCAGGCCGATCGAGCATTCGGGCATGGCGATCTGCGCGCTTTCGCACACCACCCGGTGGCTGCCATGGCAGGAGACGCCGACGCCCCCGCCCATGGTAAAGCCCTGCATCAGGGCGATGTAAGGCTTTGGATATGCAGCGATTTTTGCATTGAGCCGGTATTCGTCGGCCCAGAAGCGGCGGCCATAGGCGTAATCGCCGGCACGCGCGGTCTCATACATCTGCTGGATGTCGCCGCCGGCCGAGAAGGCCTTGTCGCCCGCCGCGTCGATGACCACCAGCGCCACCTCCGAGTCATCGCGCCAGGCGTCAAGGGCCGCTTCGATCGCAAGGCACATCGGATAGGTGAGCGCGTTCAGCGCCTGAGGGCGGTCGAGCGTGATGCGCCCGGCGCGGCCCTGGTTGCGTATGTGAATTTCTGCCATCGGCTCGCTCCGATTTTTCTGCGAAAAATCGCCTCCCCTCACCCGCGCGCCTTCAGCATCTGGCGCGAGACGATCAGGCGCATGATCTCGTTGGTGCCTTCGAGGATCTGGTGCACGCGCAAATCGCGCACGATCTTCTCGATCCCGTAATCGGCCAGATAGCCATAGCCCCCGTGCAGCTGCAGGCACTGGTTGGCCACGTCAAAGGCGCTGTCCGTCACCTGCATCTTGGCCATGGCGCAGAATTTGGTGGCGTCATGGGCGCCCTGGTCGAGCTTCCATGCGGCCTGGCGCAGGAAGATGCGGGCCGATTGCAGCTTCGCTTCCATCTCGGCGAGGCGGAATTGCAGGGCCTGGAACTGGTCGAGCGTCCGCCCGAAGGCCTTGCGCTCGCCCATGTAAACGAGGGTCTTGTCGAGCGCGCTCTGGGCGGCGCCGAGCGCGGAGGCGGCGATATTGAGCCGCCCGCCATCGAGCGCCGACATCGCATAAGTGAAACCTTTGCCCAGTTCTCCGATCAGATTCTCTGCCGGGATGTTCGAATTGTCCAAGTTTACCATAGAAGTCGGCTGCGCCTTCCAGCCCATCTTGCGCTCCGGCGCGCCGAAGCTGAGCCCCTCTGTGCCCGCCTCGACCACCATCGCGCTGATCCCCTTGGGGCCGTCCCCGCCGGTGCGCGCCATGACGAGATACGCATCCGAATAGCCGCCCCCGGAGATGAAGGCCTTGGTGCCGGTCAGCGCGAATCCGGTATCGGTGGCAACCGCCCGGGTCCTGAGCGCGGCGGCGTCGGAGCCAGAGCCGGGTTCGGTCAGGCAATAGGAGAAGATCTTTTCCATCGCGCAGAGATCGGGCAGCCATTTCGCCTTCTGCTCAGGGGTGGCGAACTTGTCGATCATGCCGCCGACCATGTTGTGGATCGACAGGAACGAGCCCACCGCCGGGCAGGCCATGGCCAGCGCCTCGAAGACCAGCGTGGCATCGAGCCGGCTGAGCCCGGAGCCGCCGAAATCCGGGCTCACATAGAGCCCGCCGAAGCCAAGCTGCGCCGCCTCGCGCCAGAGCGCTTTGGGGATCGTGCCGGCTTCTTCCCATCCTTCCGCATGTGGCGCGATCTTTTCCTGCCCGAAGGCGTGGGCCATGTCGAAAATGGCCTGCTGTTCTTCTGACAAGGCGAAATCCATGGCACTCTCCCCGGATGGTCTGCGGTGAATTGAACGCTTGTTTAATTAGAGAAGTTTGCAGAAGTATTGCAAGCTTGAATAGCGCGCGATCCTGCAATGAGGGGGCTGGGCAATGAGCCGATTTACTGGTTTTCCGGTTTATTGGATTTCCGGTTTTCCGGTTTTCCAGTTTTCCGGTTTTCTCGAACTGCCTGAGCCCGTGGGCCTGCCTACAGGTCGGCGTGGAACTCCTCGATCAGGTGCCGCACCACCGCCCTGAGCGCCTCTTCGCGGCTGTCGCCGGCCTGAAGCGCGCCGGCATGGACCTGGCGCTGGCGCTGGGCGGAGATGCCCCGGCCCAGGATCGCGCGGGCATTTTCCACCTCGGCGCGGCAGCCCAGCGCCTCGGCGTCCTCGCCCACGAGGGCGATCATCTCGTCGAGAAGATCGGTGAAATCGACCACTTCGCGCTTGCCGAAGTCGATCAGCCCGCCACTGGCCCCGTAGCGCTGGGCGCGCCAGCGGTTTTCGGCGATGAGGAAATTGTCATAGATCCGCCAGCGCTGGTTGCTGGCCTTGAGACGCCACAGGAAGCGGGTCAGCGACTGGATCAGCGCGGCGATGGAAAGCGCGGTCTCCATGCGCGGCGAGACATCGCAGATGCGCGCCTCGATGGTGGGAAAGCGGGCCGAGGGGCGCAGGTCCCACCAGATCTTGGAACTGTCCTCGATCAGGCCGAGATCGACGATTGCCTGCACCGAGCGCTCGTATTCCGACCAGGAGGCGAAATGCGGCGGCAGGCCGGTGCGCGGCAGGTTGTCGAACACCGTCAGCCTGTAGCTCGCGAGCCCCGTATCCTCGCCCTGCCAGAATGGCGAGGAGGCCGAGAGCGCCAGCAGGTGGGGCAGGAAATAGGTCATCTGCTTGACCATGTCGATGCGGGTATCGGCATCGTCGATGCCCACATGCACATGCATCCCGCAGATCAGCAGCCGGCGCACCACGCCCGCGAGGTCGCGCGAGAGCGCGTTGTAGCGCTCCTTGTCGGTGTGGTGCTGGTCCTTCCAGTCGGCGAAGGGGTGGCAGGCGGCGGCGATCGGGGCGAGGTTGTAGCGGGCGGCATGTTTAGCGACCGCGCGGCGCAGGCGGCTGAGGTCTTCGCGCGCCGCGCTGATATCGGCGCAGACCCGGGTGCCGATCTCGATCTGGCATTGCAGGAATTCGGGGCTGACCTGGCCTTCGAGTTCGGCGGCGCAGGCCTCCATCAGCCCCGCGGGCGCCTCGGCCAGTTCGCAGCTGTCGCGGTCCACAAGCAGGTATTCTTCCTCGATGCCGATGGTGAATTGCGGGATATGTGTCGCCATGTGCCGGCCTTTCCTGTGGACAGGCCCAGCAAAGGCCAGTCTGGCGCCGGGGTCAAGGGCAGGCGGGGGCGGTGCTTGTCGCGGCGGCCAAGGCGGCTCAGCCCGCATGTGCCAGAATCTCGTCCAGCGCCGCCGCGTCCAGCCCCAGTAGCGCGCCCGCCTCCTGCATGTTCGTGACCATGCGCCGGATGACCGGGGTGTCGAGCTGCTGCCAGGACTTGAACACCGAGCCGGCGATTTCCTGCCCCGCCCGTCCGGGGGCGACCACGACGCTCATGTATTCGCGCGAGGCGCGCAGGGTCTGCTCGACGATCCTGGCCTGGATCTTCATCAGCAGCAGGGAATCGCGGGAAAATCCGGTCAGTTCGCGCAGATCGACCAGCCGGTTTGCATCCTTCGGGATGTCGCGGCTGTAGCCGATCCCGGCCACCACGCGCAGATAGTCGATCGCCCGGCCGGTCCCGGCATAGCGGATATAGATCAGGTCGTGGTCAGGGAAATACTGGAATGATGAGGCCATTTTCTCCGCTGGGCGCTATTGGCTTGCGAGCCTAGCGAAGGCCGGCTGTCATTACAATACAGCCACTATACAGCCGGGTTATTGCCGTGCTCATCGCCGGGGCTGTAGCCGGGCCCGCGCGATCAGGCCTGTACGGCCTGTCTTATCAGCCCGTCCAGCGTCTCCATGTCGATGCCGATCAGGGTGGAGGCCTCTTCCATGGTCGGCACGATGCGGCGCACCACCGGCGTGTCCAGCCCCTCCCAGGAGCGCATGATCAGCTTGGAGACCTCCTGGGCGACCGGGCTCGGGGCAACGGTGATCGAGAGGATGTCGGCCCGGGCGGTAAGGGCGTATTCGGCGGTCTTGGCCTGCAGCTTGAGCACGCCGGCATAGTCGCGCTCGAAATCCTCGAGGAAGCGCAGGTCGATCAGATTGATCCGGTGCGGGTCATAATCCGGGTGCCGGGGATAATCCCGTACCACCGTCATGTAATCGGCGATCGTGGCCATGCCGGAATAGCGCACATAGACCAGGTTGTGCTCGGGAAATATCCTGAAAAGACCGGCCATCGCTCTACCCTTCACGTCGCTCGGCGCCTTGTTCGTGACTGCGGCTGCGGGTGCCGGAATCACCTCTCCAGATACAGAGGGCGAGGCTAACGGTCCTTGCCCCGGATGACAATGAAAATTGAAAATAACGTGTATCCGCTGCAATAGAAACGCCCCGCCGGGGGGCGGGGCGCTTGATCTTCAGGCAGGCCGGCTCAGTCCATCGCCTTGAAGTGGAACTCGCCGCCTTCCTTGAGCCCCGAGGGCCAGCGCGAAGTCACGGTCTTGGTGCGCGTGTAGAAGCGGAAGCCGTCCGGCCCGTGCTGGTTGAGGTCGCCGAACATGGACTTCTTCCAGCCGCCGAAGGTGTGATAGGCCAGCGGCACGGGGATCGGGACATTGATGCCGACCATGCCGATATTGACCCGGTGGGCGAAGTCGCGCGCGGTGTCGCCGTCGCGGGTGAAGATGGCGGTGCCGTTGCCGTATTCGTGGTCCATGGCGAGCTTGAGCGCCTCTTCGTAGGAGCCCGCGCGCACGGTGGAAAGCACCGGGCCGAAGATCTCGGTCTTGTAGATCTCCATGTCCGGCGTCACGTGGTCGAACAGGTGCGGGCCGACGAAGAAGCCGTTTTCATAGCCCTGCAGCTTGAAGTCGCGGTTGTCCACCACCAGCTTCGCGCCCTCCTCGACGCCCTTGTTGATCAGCCCCAGGATGCGCTCCTGCGCCTCGCGGGTGACGACCGGGCCGTAATCCACGTCTTCGCCGGCGGTGTAGGGGGCCACTTTCAGCTTTTCGATGCGCGGCACCAGCGCCTCGATCAGCCGGTCGGCGGTCTCGTCTCCCACCGGCACCGCCACGCTGACCGCCATGCAGCGCTCGCCCGCCGCGCCATAGCCCGCGCCCACCAGCGCGTCCGCCGCCTGATCCATGTCGGCGTCGGGCATGACGATCATGTGGTTCTTGGCGCCGCCGAAGCACTGGGCGCGCTTGCCCGAAGCGGTGGCGCGGGCATAGATATACTTGGCCACAGCCGTGGAGCCGACAAAGGAAATGCCCTGGATCACGTCGCTGTCCAGAAGCGTGTCCACCGCCTCCTTGTCGCCATTGACCACCTGGAACACGCCCTCGGGCAGCCCCGCCTCGATGAACAGTTCCGCCAGCATCATCGCCACCGACGGATCGCGCTCGCTGGGCTTGTAGACGGCGGCATTGCCCGAGGCGAGGCAGGGGCCGAGGTGCCAGAGCGGCATCATGGCCGGGAAGTTGAACGGCATGATGATGCCGACCACGCCCAGCGGCTGGCGCATCGAATACATGTCGATCCCCGGCCCGGCGCCGTCGGTGAACTCGCCCTTCAAGAGGTGCGGCGCGCCGATCGAGAATTCGATCACCTCAAGGCCGCGCTGCACGTCGCCGCGCGCATCCGGCAGCGTCTTGCCATGCTCGCGCGAGAGCGCCTCGGCGAGCTTGTCCATGTCGCGGTTGAGCAGCCGCACCATCTCCATCATCACCCGGGCGCGGCGCTGCGGGTTCATCGCCCCCCATTCGGGCTGGGCGGCGGCGGCGCGGGCGATGGCCTGTTCCACCTCGCCGGGGCTCGCCATGGCCACGCGCCCCTGCACCTCGCCGGTGGCCGGGTTGAAGATATCGCCAAAGCGCCCGGAAGTGCCCTTGACGCGCTTGCCGTCGATGAAATGTCCGATCTCGTACATGTCTGTCTCTCCCGTCAGGTCCATTCAGCTCGCGGGCAGGATAGACTTGCATTTTTGCCGGGAAAAGGGGCAGTGTCTCAAAGAGGTTTTGCAGAAATGCAGGTACGCCATGCCGGATTGGGACGATTTGCGCGTGTTTCTCGCCGTGGCGCGGGGCGAAAGCCTCTCCGCCGCCGCCCGCAGGCTCAAATGCGACGCTGCCACGGTGGGCCGCCATGTGGCCCGGCTCGAAGAGGCGCTGGGCCAGCCGCTCTTCGCGAAATCCCCACGGGGCTATGCGCTGAACGGGGCCGGCGAGCGGCTTCTGGCCCATGCGGAGCGCGCCGAACAGGCGGTGAACGAGGGGCTCGACGCGCTCGAGCGCGGCGGCGGCGGGCTTGCGGGCCAGGTGCGCATCGGCGCCACCGACGGCTGCGCCACCTACGTCCTGCCCCAGGTCTGCGCCGCGATCTCGCGCCGCCACCCGGAACTGGAGCTGCAGATCGTGGCCCTGCCGCGGGTCATCAACCTGTCCAGACGCGAGGCCGACATGGCCATCACCGTCTCGCCGCCCCAGACCGGCCGGGTGCTGGTGGAAAAGATCACCGATTACCACCTGCACTTCGCCGCCGCGCGCGACTACCTGGAAAAAGCGCCTGAAATCCGGCACCTGTCAGACCTGAAGGCGCACCCGATCGTGGGCTACATCCAGGACATGATCTTCTATCCCGAGCTCGACTTCCTGCCCGAACTGGGCCTCGAACGGGTGGCGCTGGCCTCCAACCTGGTGGCGGTGCAGATGGGCTACCTGCGCCATGCGGGGGGCGTCGGCATCGCCCATGACTTCATCCTGCCCTTCGCCCCGGATCTGGTCCGGGTGCTGGAGCGCGAAGTCAGCCTGACGCGCGCCTTCTACCTGTTGCGCCACGCCGCTGACCAGCGGGTGGAGCGCCTGTCACTGGTGGCGCGCGAACTGGTCGCCGGCATCCGCGCCGAGGTGGCCCGGCTGGAAGCGCTGGCCGCACGGGCGGGCCTGGCAGGTCGGCTTGGCGGCGGGACTGAAGGGCAGACTTGACAGAATGTCGCAGCGCGGGCGAGGGTAGAGAGAGCGCACCACCAGAACGGGAGGGCCCCATGCTCGTCAGCCAGATACTCAAGTCCAAGCCGACCGGGGGCGTGTTCACCATCGCGCCCGATACCAGCATCGCCGATGCCGCCGGCCTGCTGTCGGAAAAGCGCATCGGCGCGCTGATCGTCTCTTCCGACGGGGCCGCGCCCGAAGGGATCCTCTCCGAGCGCGACATCGTGCGCGAACTGGGCCGGCGCGGGCCCGCCTGCATGCGCGACAAGGTCAGCGACCTGATGACCAGCGACCTCGTCACCTGCGACGCCAACTGCACCGCCGACGAGGTGCTCGGGCGCATGACCGAGGGGCGGTTTCGCCACATGCCGGTGATGGAGGGCGACGCGATGATCGGGGTGATCTCCATCGGCGACGTGGTCAAGGCCCGCCTCGACGAACTGGCCCACGAAAACAGCGCCCTGCAGGGCATGATCATGGGCCACTGAACGGGGCCACCGAGCGGGGCCACAGAGCCGAACCGCCGGCCCGGGCCGCCCCCGCGCCGCTGCGTCACCCATGCCGCAGCGCAGAAATCCCTTGCCTTGTCCCCCCAACAATGCCAGCCTGTCGCCCGAGCAAGGAGGGAGGAAAGGGACAAACATGCGCATCGGCCTCTATCCCGGCACCTTCGACCCGATCACGCTCGGCCATCTCGACATCATCCGCCGCGCCTCGGCCCTGGTCGACCGGCTGGTGATCGGCATCGCGATCAACCGCGACAAGGGGCCGCTGTTTTCGCTCGAGGAGCGCGTCGCCATGGTCGAGGCCCAATGCGCCGAACTCGCCACCCAATGCGGCACCGAGATCGTCGCCCACCCGTTCGAAAACCTGCTGATCGACTGCGCCCGCGACGTGGGCGCCCAGATCATCATCCGCGGCCTGCGCGCGGTGGCCGATTTCGAATACGAATACCAGATGGTAGGCATGAACCGGGCCATGGACGACACGGTGGAAACCGTCTTTCTCATGGCCGAAGCGCGCCACCAGGCCATCGCCTCGAAACTGGTCAAGGAAATCGCCCGGCTGGGCGGCGACATCTCCGCCTTCGTGCCGCAGGGGGTGAAAGAGGCTCTGCTGGCCAAGTTCGCCTGAGCCCCGCCTTTCATCTTTCCATCAATACTCCCGCCGGAGGCGCGATTTTTCGCAGAAAAATCGCCACCCCTACAGGTGGCGGGCGATTTCGCGGGCCGTGTCGAGCATCCGGCAGGAAAAGCCCCATTCGTTGTCATACCAGGTGAGGAAGCGCACCATGTTGCCGCCGATCACATGGGTCTGGTCGGTGGCGAAGTGCGACGAACTGGGATCGTGGTTGAAGTCGATCGAGACCAGCGGCTTGTCGGTCACCGCCAGCACCCCCTTGAGCGGGCCTTCGGCGGCGGCGCGGATGGCGTCGTTGATCTCTTCCACGCTGGTTGCGCGCGCGGCTTCAAAGGTCATGTCCACGCAGGAGACATTGGGCGTGGGCACGCGGATCGCGACCCCGCCGAGCTTGCCGGCAAGCTCCGGCAGCACCAGCCCCACCGCCTTGGTCGCCCCGGTCGAGGTGGGGATCATGGAGAGCGCCGCCGCGCGCGCCCGGTGCAGGTCCTTCTGCTCCGCATCCAGCACCGGCTGGGAGCCGGTATAGGCATGGACCGTGGTCATGAAGCCCTTGACGATGCCCACCTTTTCGTGGAGCACCTTGAGCGGCGGGGCGAGGCAGTTGGTGGTGCAGGAGGCGTTGGAAACATGCCGGTCGCCGGGGCCGATCAGCTGGTGGTTGACCCCGTAGACGATGGTCTGATCCGCGTCCGCCGAGGGGGCCGAGACCAGCACCCTTTTGGCGCCGTTTTCCAGATGCACCAGTGCTTTGTCCCCTTTGAACACCCCGGTGCATTCAAACACGATATCCACATCGCCCCAGTCGAGATTTGCCGGGTCGCGCTCATTGGTGAAGCGGATCGGGCCCGAGCCCACGTCCAGCGTGTCTTCGGTATGGCTGACGGGATTCTGGAAGCGCCCATGCACCGAGTCGAACTCGAACAGATGCGCCGCCGAGGCGATGGGCGCGAGGTCGTTGATGGCGACGATCTCGATATCGTCGCGGCCCAGCTCGTGGACCGCGCGCAGGATCAGACGGCCGATGCGGCCGAAACCGTTGATGGCGACTTTGGTGGGCATGGCGATACTCCTGTGGCGACTCGGGGCTGTGGCGACCCGGGGAGATGTTATCGCTAACATGCGAATTTGCCGTCAAAGGTCAAGGTCTGTATGCAATCGTGTGCGAAAATCAGCGCCAGAAGGCGATATATTCGCTCCAGGCGTATAGTTCCTTGCCCAGGAAGACCGGCAGCACGCCGCCGAACCAGGCCTGATCGGCGGCGAAGGCGGCGAGGATCACGAGGGCGAGGCCGAGGGCGATCTTGTTGGTCATGGGCGCTGCGGGCTCGGTGGCTTTGCGGTTGCCCCGTTTTGCCCCCTGCCGGGGGCGCAGGCAAGCAAAAACCCCGGCGCGCGGCCGGGGTTTCGCATCTCTTGCCGGGCGGGGTGTGCCGCGCGGGGTGTATCGCGCGGGGC
>JALWTH010000005.1 GCA_027082975.1 Paracoccaceae bacterium
CCCCTGCACGGCCCCGCCGCTCAGGCGATCCGGCAGCACATGCCCTCCTGCATCCAGACCGGCTCGAGGGTGGGGGCGCCGAAGTAATAGCCCTGCATCCCGTCAACGCCCAGCCCGATCAGCACATTGGCATCCGCGCCGGTCTCCACGTTCTGGGCGATGACATAGGTCTCCAGCGCGTGAGAAAGGGCGAGGATGGCGCGGGTCATGGCCTGGTTGTCCGGGTTGTCGGCCAGGTCGCGGGTAAAGGTGCGGTCGATCTTGATGATGTCGAAATAGAGGTCGCGCAGGTGGCGCAGCGAGGTCAGGCCCTGGCCGAAATTGTCCAGCGCGAAGGAGATGCCCATCAGGTGCAGTTCCTCCATCAGCGACTGCACCAGTTCGGGGATGGTATAGGTGTCCTTCTCGGCGATTTCGAGGATCAGCCGTTCGGCGATGGTGCGGTCCTTCGCCAGCCCCGTGAGCAGGGCCTGTTTCCACGGCGAATAGCCGATGGTGCGCGCCGACATGTTGACCGACAGGCGCAGGCCGGGATAGGCGGCGAGCATTTCCAGCCCGTTCTCCAGCGCCAGCACGTCGAGCTGGCGGCCCAGTTCGCTGTCCTCGATCACCGGCATGAAGTCGCGTGCCGGGATGATGCGGCCGGTCTTGTCGAGCACGCGAATCAGCGATTCGCAGAAGGCGGGGCGGTCGGGGGCGGCGGCCGAGACCACCATCTGGTAGGCGAGCTTCACCCATCGTCGCTCGATCGCCTCGCGCACCATCGACACGATATCGCGGTCGCGCGCGCTGATCGCGGCCGAGAGCGGGCTGGACCCTTCCGCAACGGGCTTCACGGTATCGGCTGGGCGCATCGGCTCGCTTTCCTGTGGCTCACTTTACTGGGACTCACTTTACTGGGACTCGCTTTGCTGTGATTCGCCTGCCCAATCTGCGCCATGAATGCTAACAAAGGGTGAAAGCGCGCATTTGTCTCGAATTTGCGCGAATCTCGGCGACGAACGGGGGTGTGGATGGGCGAAAGATGCGGCTGGGCCGGAACCGAGGCGATATATATCGCCTATCACGACACCGAGTGGGGCGTGCCCGAACATGACGGCCGCGCGCTCTGGGAAAAGCTGGTGCTGGACGGCTTTCAGGCCGGGCTCAGCTGGATTACCATATTGAAAAAGCGGGAAAATTTCCGCGCGGCCTTTCGGGGCTTCGACCCCGAGGCAATCGCCGGCTGGGGCGAGGACGAGGTCATGCGGCTGCTGCGGGATCCGGGCATCGTCCGCCATCGCGGCAAGATCGCGGCCACCATCACCAATGCGCGCGCCTATCTGGAGATGGGCGGGGCCGAAGCCTTTGCGGCGCGGATCTGGGATCATGTGGGCGGCCGGCCGCTGGTCAACCATTTCCGCAGCCTCGCCGAGATCCCCGCCGCCACCCCGCTCTCCGAACGGGTATCGAAAGACCTCAGGCAGGCGGGCTTCCGCTTCTGCGGGCCGACCATCACCTATGCCTGGATGCAGGCCTGCGGACTGGTCAACGACCACCTGGTCACCTGCCCGCGCCATGCAGAACTGATACGGGGCTGATGCAGGCATAGCTGCGGCAGCGGATTTGGCGGCGGGCCGGGAAAATGCTATCATCGCCCGCAGCAACGCACCGGCGCCCCGTGCCGAATGCATTGCGGGAGGGGATGGACATGACCGCACCGAATCTGGGCCGAATGCTTGCCTTCCTGTGGCTCGCCCTGCTCGCGGGCTGCGGCGTGGAAGTGGAGCGCTACGGCTCCGCGGCGCGCTACAAGTCCTTTGTCAAGGACCCGGTCAAGGTCGTCATGCCGCCCAACGCCCCGCATATCCCCCAGCAATTCGCCCGCCACCCGGACGGCCGCCAGGGCAATGACCACAACGGTATGGATGTCTGGGCCCGCAAGGGCACGCCGATCCTGGCCGCCGCCCCCGGCCGGGTGATCCGCTCCTTTTACGAGCCGGCCTATGGCCACCAGATCTTCATCGAACACGGCCGCGATGAAAGCGGCGCGCGGATCGTCACCATCTATCGGCATCTCGACAAGCGCGGGGTGCGCGAAGGCCAGAGCGTCGCCCGCGGCGAGCAGATCGGCACGATGGGCGAGAGCGGCTTCATGTCGGCGCTGGTGCATCTGCATTTCGAGGTGCGCAAGGAAAGGCCGGGCTACTCCGAGCCCCTCGATCCGCAGCTGTTCTGGGTCGCGGGGCCCGGGCGGGTGACCTGCTTCGAGCCGGGCAAGTCATGGCCCGACCGGCCCTTTGCCACCACCTACCCGGTCCAGTGCCGGCAGGATGTCACGCCCTGATCCGGCAGGCGCGCCAGAAACCGCGCCCGCTCAAACCGCCCCCGCCCCGCGCCGCATGTCTCCCCGACCGGCACGAACCGCGCCGCAAAGGC
>JALWTH010000006.1 GCA_027082975.1 Paracoccaceae bacterium
GGGCAGGGCGACGCGACGGGGGCAGGGCGACGGGCCGAGTTTCCGGCCCGCAGCGCTCCCGGTGCGCGCGGCCGGTGCGCAAGAAATGTTCAACCCGCGCTTCGCTTGCGACAGGAAAATGCGCAAAAGAAATTCACAAAGGCGAATTTGTTGTTGCATGTGGCGGCGTGTCGCGGCTAAGCTATATAGCAGAAGAATGATAAACCAAGGGAGGAACCATGAAGCGTTCATTGTTCGCCGCGGCATTCGCTGCCTCGGCGCTGGCGGCGGCTGGCGCCTGGGCGATTACGCCCGCGGAAGTGAAGATCGAAGACGGGACGGTGGCCGAATCGCTCACCGGCACGCCCGGTGACCCGGCCAATGGCCGCAAGGTCTTTGCCAATCGCAAGAAGGGCAACTGCCTCGCCTGCCATGCCAATTCGGACATGGCCGAGATGCTGTTTCACGGCGAGATCGGCCCGTCGCTGGACGGCGTGGCCGAGCGCTACGAGCCCGAGCAGCTGCGCGCCCTGCTGGTGAATTCGAAGTCGGTATTTCCCGACACGATCATGCCGGGCTTTTTCGTGGATTCGGCGACGCTCAACCGGGTGATGCCCAAATTCCAGGGCAAGACCATTCTCACCGCGCAGGAAGTCGAGGACGTCCTCGCCTATCTGCTGACGCTCAAGTAAGTCGCGCCCGGCGGTGGCCGGGGTGCACAGGAAACCCAAAGGGAGAAAAGAATGAAGATCACGCGACGTGATGCAGTGGCGATGGGGCTGGGGGCCACCATGGTGGCGATGCTGCCCCTGCGCGTTTCTGCGGCCGGGGAAGAGGCGGTGATGGCCTTTACCGGCGGCGCCGAGGCCGGCGAGGGCGACATCACCCTGACCGCCCCGGAAATCGCCGAAAACGGCAATACGGTGCCGATCTCGGTGGCCGCGCCGGGCGCGGTGGAGATCATGGTGCTGGCGACCGGCAACCCGAGCCCGGAAGTGGCCAACTTCAAGTTCGGCACGGCGTCGGGCGGCGCCGAGGTCTCGACCCGGATGCGCCTTGCCGGCACCCAGGACGTGATCGCGGTGGCGAAGATGGCCGATGGCAGCTTCATCAAGACCGCGCGCAACGTGAAAGTGACCATCGGCGGCTGCGGCGGCTAGGCAGAGTCTGGAAACCGGACTGAAACTGCAAGAAATTCAAGGAGATAAAAAATGGCATCTGGTGTCAAACCCCGCGTCAAGGTCCCGAAGAGCGCCGCCGCCGGCGACGTGATCACGATCAAGACCCTGATCAGTCACAAGATGGAATCGGGCAACCGCAAGGACAAGCAGGGCAATGTCATCCCGCGCTCGATCATCAACCGCTTCACCTGCGATTTCAACGGCGCCAACGTGATCGACATGACCATGTATCCGGCGATCTCGACCAACCCCTATGTGGAGTTCAAGGCCAAGGTCGATGCGAGCGGCGAGTTCAAGTTCACCTGGTATGACGACGACGGCTCGGTCTACGAGGCCGCCAAGTCGATCACGGTCAGCTGAGCCGGACGCTCACAGGGAGGGACAAATGAAAAAAACACTCATGGCAACTGCATTGGCCACGATCGGTGCCGCTTCGGCGCTGATGGCCGACCCGGCGGATATTCCGCTGGTGATCGAGGGCGAGGAGATGATCTCGTCGGTGAAGGCGCCGGATTACATTCCGGGGCTGGACACCGCCTATTCGGGCTGGCTGTTCCGCTCCGAGGAAACCCAGGCGCTGGAGATCGACGATTTCGAGAATCCGGGGATGCCGGCGGTGGATTACGGGCTCGAGCTGTGGAGCACCGCCGACGGCTCCGAGGGCAAGTCCTGCGCCGATTGCCACGGCGACATCTCGGAAATGGCCGGCGTGCGCACCACCATGCCCAAGGTCAACGAGAACGGCGAGCTCTGGGCGATGGAGGAATACATCAACAATTGCCGGGTGAACCGCATGGGCGCGGAAGCCTGGAAGCGGATCAAGTCGCCGGAAATGCTGGCGATGACGGCGGCGATCGGCCTGCAGTCGCGCGGGATGCCGATGAACGTGGCCATCGACGGGCCGGCCGAGCCCTTCTGGAAGCTGGGCGAGGAGCTCTATTACACGAGGGTGGGGCAGCTGAACATGTCCTGCGCCAATTGCCACGAGGACAATTACGGCAACATGATCCGCGCCGACCACCTCAGCCAGGGCCAGATCAACGGCTTTCCGACCTACCGGCTGAAATGGGGCGGGCTGGGCTCGATCCATCGCCGCTTCAAGGGCTGCATGAAGAATATCCGTGCCGAGCCCTACAAGCCCGGCGGGCCCGAATTCCTGGCGCTGGAGCTTTATGTGGCTTCGCGCGGCAACGGGCTTTCGGTGGAAACGCCGGCGGTGCGCAACTGACGAAGAGCGGTTTCGCCCCGGCTGGCGCCGGGGCGACCGGGCGGGGGGCGCTGCCCCCCCGCACCCCCCGGAGTATTTTCGGAAAGATGAAAAGAGCTCCGGGAAAGCAGCTTCAATGACAGGATAGGCGAATGATCTCTCGGCGTGACTTTCTGCAGGTTTCGATGGCCGCTTCGGCGCTTTACGGGGCTTCGGGCTTTGGCAACTGGGCCCGGCTTGCAGCCCAGCAGCGGCTGACCCAGGACGATCTGCTGAAATTCGACACCTATGGCAATGTGTCGCTGATCCATATCACCGACATTCATGCGCAGATGGTGCCGATCTATTTCCGCGAGCCGGAGATCAATATCGGCGTGGGCGAGAACCGGGGCCAGGTGCCGCATGTGACCGGGGCCGATTTCCGCCGCCTGTACGGGATCGAGGATGGCAGCGCTTCGGCCTATGCGCTGACCTATGACGATTTCGCCGCGCTGGCGCGTGCCTATGGCCGGGTCGGCGGGCTGGACCGCATGGCCACGGTGATCAACGCGATCCGGGCCGAGCGCCCCGATGCGCTGCTTCTGGATGGTGGCGATACCTGGCACGGTTCGCTGACCTGTCTCAGGACCCAGGGCCAGGACATGGTCAACGTGATGAACAAGCTCAGGCCCGATGCGATGACCTTTCACTGGGAGTTCACGCTCGGGAGCGACCGGGTGCGCGAGATCGTCGGTGGCCTGCCCTTTGCAGCACTCGGCCAGAACATATTCGACAAGGAGTGGGACGAGCCGGCGAGCGATACGTTCGAGAGCTACAAGTTCTTCGAGCGCGGCGGGGTCAGGATCGCGGTGATCGGCCAGGCGTTTCCCTACATGCCGATTGCCAATCCGGGCTGGATGTTCCCGGAATACAGCTTCGGCATTCGCGAGCAGCGGATGCAGGAGATGGTGGACGAGGTGCGCGCCAAGGGGGCCGAGCTGGTGGTGTGCCTGAGTCACAACGGCTTTGACGTGGACAAGAAGATGGCGGGCCGGGTCAAGGGCATCGACGTGATCCTGACCGGCCACACCCATGATGCGCTGCCCGAGCCGGTGCTGGTGGGCGAGACGGTGCTGATTGCCTCGGGCTCGAACGGCAAGTTCGTGAGCCGCGTCGATCTGGATGTGCGCGACGGCCGCATGATGGGCTTCCGCCACAAGCTGATCCCGATCTTCTCGGATGTGATCGAGCCCGACAAGGAAGTGGCCGCGGCGATCGAGGCCGAGCGCGCGCCCTTCAGGGAGGAGCTCGAGGAGGTGGTGGGCCGGACCGAGAGCCTGCTTTACCGGCGTGGCAATTTCGCCGGCACCTGGGACGATCTGATCCTGGCGGCGCTGATGAGCGAGCGCGATGCCGAGATCGCCATGAGCCCCGGCGTGCGCTGGGGGCCGAGCCTGCTGCCGGGTCAGGACATCACCCGCGAGGACATCTACAACGTCACTTCGATGACCTATGGTCAGGCCTATCGCACCGAGATGACCGGCGAGCGGATCAAGCTGATCCTCGAGGATGTGGGCGACAACCTGTTCAACCCGGACCCCTATTATCAGCAGGGCGGCGACATGGTGCGGGTGGGCGGCCTGGGCTTCACCATCGACGTGACAAAGCCCCAGGGCGAGCGCTTCAGCGACCTCACCTTCCTTGCCACCGGCGAGCCGATCGACCCGGCGCGCAGCTATGTGGTGGCCGGCTGGGCCAGCGTCAACCAGGGCACCGAGGGGCCGCAGATCTGGGACGTGGTGGAGAGCTACATCAGGAAGCAGGGCACGGTCAGCGTGCCGAAGAACGACTCGATCAAGGTCATCGGCGCCTGATAGCCGCGCGTGGATGTGATTTTGGCCTGGGGCGCTGCCGGTCTATACTGGCGGCGCCTTTTCATGATCAGGAAAGACGGGAAAAGACGGGGAGGAGAAAATGCGCGTGTTGAAAACCCTGATTGTCATTCTGCTGGCCGGCTGGGCCGGGGCGGTCGCGGCGCAGGAGCTGGGCGACGATGGCCTGCACAAGCAGCCGTGGTTCGCCGATACCTTCCTCGACATGCGCGAGGACCTCGCCGATGCCGCCGCCCAGGGCAAGGACCTGATGGTGCTGATCGAGCAGCGCGGCTGCCCCTATTGCAAGGAGATGCACGAGGTCAATTTCAACCGCGAAGAAATCGTCAAGCTGGTCACCGACAATTATTACGTGGTCCAGCTCAACCTGTGGGGCGACCGCGAGGTGGTGGATTTCGACGGCACCGAAATGACCGAAAAGCAGCTTGCGCGCCGCTGGGGGGTGAGCTTCACCCCGACGACGCTGTTCTTTGCCTCCGATGCCGAGCCCGAGGATGCGCTGGCCTTTGCGCTGCCGGGCTATTTCAAGCCTTTCCACCATGCCCGGGCGCTCGAATATGTGGCCAGCGATGCCTACAAGCAAGAGCCCAATTTCCAGCGCTTCGTGCAGGCGCGCGCCGACGAGATGCGCGCCCAGGGGATCGAGGTGGACCTGTGGAAATAGGCTTGCGAGCGGCGCGGGCCGGCTGAGGCGGCGGCGCGGTCGGGCGCAGAGAGCGCCCGGCCGGGGCGGTCCACGATTGTATGCAGCTATGCACTCAGCGCAAGGGTGCGCCGTTCTGCCTTTCAGGAGTTAGGGAAAATGAACTGAAAAACAAATAGGATTATTTTAATATAACTTTGTTGCGGGGGCGCTTGGGATAAAATGCCTCCATGATGAAAGCGAAACTGCACATTATGGCCGCGATGGCCACGATGGCGGCCCTCGGGTGGGGTGCGCCTGCGGCGGCCCACGATCATGGCGACCCGGAGCGGGGCGCGGCTCTGTTCAAGGCCTGCAAGGCCTGCCACCAGGTGGGCGAGGGGGCCAGGAACCGGGTCGGCCCGGTGCTCAACGGCGTCTTCGGCCGGCCGGCGGGCTCGGTCGAGGGCTTCCGCTACTCGGCCGGGATGGAGCGCGAAAGCGCCGACGGGCTGGTCTGGACCTGGGAGACTCTGGACGCCTATATCGAGAATCCGAAGGCGCTGGTCAGCAAGACGCGGATGAGTTTCCGCGGCATCAGGGACGAGCAGAAGCGCGCCGACCTGCTGGCCTATCTCAGGCTGTTTTCCGACAACCCCGCCGACATCCCCGAGGCCGAGCCTACCGAGGCCAGCGCCCTGCCGAACCTGTCGCCGGAGGTGCTGGCGCTGGTCGGTGACCCGGCCTATGGCGAATACCTTTCCAGCGAATGCACCACCTGCCACCAGGTGGACGGCAGCGACGAGGGCATCCCCTCGATCACCGGCTGGCCGGTGGAGGATTTCGTCGTCGCCATGCATGCCTACAAGGAGAAGATCCGACCGCACCCGGTCATGCAGATGATGGCCGGGCGCCTGTCGAACGAAGAGATCGCCGCGCTGGCAGCTTATTTCAACGGCCTGTGACACGGGCTTCAACGGGAGGAGAGACCACATGAAACTGAACCGGAGGAGATTTATCGGTGCCACCGCCGGGGCGACGGCCACCCTGGCCGCGCCGATGGTGCGGGCGGCGTCGGATGGGCGGCCCAGGGTCGTGGTCGTGGGCGGCGGGGCCGGGGGCGCCACCGTGGCGCGCTACCTTGCCAAGGACAGCAAGGGCGCGATCGACGTCACCCTGATCGAGCCCACGCGCACCTATTACACCTGCTTTTTCTCCAATCTCTACCTGGGCGGGCTGATCCCGCTCGAAAAGATCGCCCATTCCTACGGCACCCTGGCGGCGGAATACGGCATCAACGTGGTCCATGACTGGGCCGTGGGCATCGACCGCGACGCGCGGACCGTCACCACCGCCGGCGGCTATACCTTTGCCTATGACAAGCTGGTGCTCAGCCCCGGCATCGACTTCGTGGAGGGCTCGGTGCCCGGCTGGGACATCGACGCGCAGAACGAGATGCCCCATGCCTACAAGGCCGGCAGCCAGACCGAGCTCTTGCGCGCCCAGATCATGGCCATGCCCGAGGGCGGCACCTATGCCATGGTCGCGCCGCCCAACCCCTATCGCTGCCCGCCCGGCCCCTATGAGCGGGTCAGCATGGTGGCGCGCATCCTCAAGCAGCATAACCCCACCGCCAAGATCCTCATCGCCGATCCCAAGCCGAAATTCTCCAAGATGGCGCTGTTCCAGGAGGGCTGGAGCAACCATTATGACGGCATGATCGAGTGGATCGGCCCCGATTTCGGCGGCGACAAGGTCTCGGTGGACCCGGCCGCCATGACGCTCGATATCGACGGCGAAGTGACCAGGGTCGATGTCTGCAACGTCATCCCGGCGATGAAGGCCGGGCGCATCTGCGAGATCGCCGGGATCACCGATGGCAACTGGGCCCCGGTCCATGCCCGCGACCTGCGCTCGAAGATGGATGACAATATCCACGTGCTCGGCGACAGCTGCGCCCAGGGCGACATGCCCAAATCCGGCTTCTCCGCCAACAGCCAGGCCAAGGTCTGCGCCAATGCGGTGCGCGGCGCGCTCACCGGCTCGGCGGTATTTCCGGCCAAGTTCTCCAATACCTGCTGGTCCTCGCTCGACGAGAACGATGGCGTCAAGGTCGGCGCCACCTACGAGGCCACCGACGAGAAGATCGCCAAGGTGGACGGCTTCATCTCCAAGACCGGCGAGGATGCCACCCTGCGCCAGGCGACCTACGAGGAAAGCTTTGGCTGGTATGAAGGGATCACAAGCGATATGTTCGGCTGAGAAGCGAACAACTCCGATGCCGGGAGGCGGGGCTTCGGCCCCGCCTTTTGCCATTGAGGGAGAATTCAGGAAGAATTCAGGAAGAATTCAGGGAGGAAACATGCGCAAATTCGCCCTCACTGCCTGCCTTGCCATCGCCGCCGCGCTGCCGGCTGGTGCCGGTGAGGGCTATGTGACCTATGCTTACGAGGGGACGTTCGAGGAGGCGTCTTCGAGCGTGGAAAACGCGATCATCGGTGCCGGGCTGAAGGTGGATTATGTGAGCCATGTGGGCGAGATGCTGGCGCGCACCGGGGCGGATGTGGGGGACGATACGCTGCTGTTTGACCATGCGCAGGCGTTTCTTTTCTGTTCGGCGGTGCTGAGCCGCAAGGTGATGGCGGCCGACCCGATGAACATCGCCTTCTGTCCGTTTGGCATCTTCGTCGCGGACCGGGGCGGCAAGGTGGTGATCGGCTATCGCACCTATCCCGATGGCCCGATGCAGGAAGTGCAGGCGCTGCTGGACGCGATCGCCTCGGAAGCAGCGGCATTCTGAGCGGTGAGGCGGGCAGAGTGCCGGCCCGCTTCCTGCGACAAAACCGAGCGTTTTCATCAAATATTCATCGGCCCCTTGTATTTTAAAACACATGCAATAAATTGAATATCAACCTGGCCAGCCCGCCGGAACAGGGCGGCCGCAACAGATATCGAGGAACGTGACAATGCGTGATACCGTGACCCTGAAGCCCGAGGTGAAAGCCTTTTTCGACGAAGCCACCAACACCATTTCCTATGTGGTGAAGGATCCGACCAGCAATGCCTGCGCGGTGGTCGATTCGGTGCTGGACTTCGACTATGCCGCCGGGCGCATCTCCTATGAGAGCGCCGACGAGATCATCCGTTACATCGAGGAAAACGACCTCGAGCTCGAATGGCTGATCGAGACCCATGTCCATGCCGACCACCTCTCGGCCGCGCCCTATATCCAGGAGAAGCTGGGCGGCAAGATCGGCGTCGGCGCCAATATCAAGGTGGTGCAGGACGTGTTCGGCAAGATCTTCAACGAAGGCACCGAATTCGAGCGCGACGGCAGCCAGTTCGACGCCCTGTTCGAGGATGGCGACAGCTACCATATCGGCAACATGCAGGTGCAGGTGCTGCACACGCCCGGCCACACGCCCGCCTGCATGACCCATGTGGTGGGGGATGCGGCCTTTGTCGGCGATACGCTGTTCATGCCCGATGCGGGCTCGGCGCGCGCCGATTTCCCCGGCGGCGATGCGGGCACGCTTTACGACTCGATCCAGAAGGTGCTGGCGCTGCCTGACGAGACCCGGCTTTTCATGTGCCACGATTACGGCCCCAATGGCCGCGATATCCAGTGGGAGACCACGGTGGCCGAGGAAAAGGCGCACAATATCCATGTGGGCGGGGGCCGCACGCGTGAGGAATTCATCAAGTATCGCACCGAGCGCGACGCCCAGCTCGACATGCCGCGCCTGATCATCCCCTCGATCCAGGTCAACATGCGCGCGGGCCACTTCCCGGAAGCCGAGGATAACGGGACGGTATATCTGAAAACCCCGATCAACGCGCTCTGAGACAGTCTGACAGGAGGAAGAGCATGGACATCAAGCAAATGGACCGCAAGGTCTCGGTCTGCGGCCAGATCGGCCCGGAAGATCTCGACCGGATCGGCGCCATGGGCTTCAAGGGCATCATCTGCAACCGCCCGGACGGCGAGGCCGACGACCAGCCGGATTTCGACGACCTGGCGGCGATTGCCGAGAAGCTGGGGCTGACCATGGCCTATATCCCCTATCTCAACGGGGCGCTGACGCCCAAGCTTCTGGCCAAGCTCTCCCATGCGATCGACGCCGTGGACGGGCCGGTCTTGATGTATTGCCGCTCCGGGCGGCGCTCGACCATCCTGTGGGAAGCCGTGCGCGGGCCGCAGCGCATGGCCGCCGAGTGAGGCGGGCGATTTTTTTCTCGAAAAATCGTGCCTCCGGCGGGAGTATTTCTGGAAAGATGAAAGCAGGCGCGCGAGGATTCGGGCGCCTGTTTCCACATTCGCCGTGTTACGGGGGCTTTGGCGCCTGAGCCTAGATCGCCGCCCAGTCGGAAAAGAGCGGACGGGCGCAGGGCATGTCCGGGTCGCGGTGCGAGGCGGCGGGTTCGGGCAGGCCGGGTTCTCCGGCGGCTCCGGCCCTGTCGGCAGCGGGGTGGCTGTCGGTTTCCAGCTGCGCAAGCTCGGGGTTTCTGATCGTTTCTGGCGGGTATTGCTGTGAAGCCATGGTGGGCCTCCTGCCTGTTATGGCCCGGGAATGGGCCGTTCGGTTGCCCCTGTCCTGGCCTTTCTGGCGAAGGCCTGGGGTCAGGCTTGGAGAGCAAGCTGGCGCGGGCAGGGCGCAAATGTGGAAATTTCGTGACCTTTGCGGTGAATCGCTTCGCTGGCCGCTGGCGCTGATGTGCCGAGCGCAGCGAGGCCAGGCCCAAGGGCCGCAGGCCGGTGCGCAGCACCGGCGAGGCGCGCGGGAGGGGCGTGGGGGGGGGG
>JALWTH010000007.1 GCA_027082975.1 Paracoccaceae bacterium
GCGTCGCCCTGCCCCCGTCGCCCTGCCCCCGTCGCCCTGCCGATCCGCCGGCCCGCCGGTCCGCTGTCGGCCGGCCTTACCCGCCGGCCTTTTCCTCTGCCATCAGTTCGGGCAGCATCCGCGCGTGGTATTTCTGGAAGTTCTCCTCGCCCAGATAGCCCTCGTCCAGCACCCAGCGCAGCAGGTTCACCGTGGTATAATAGCCAAAGGCCCCCGGCATGGTCACCACCGCCGCTTCAGGCGCGCTCACCCCTTCGGGCACTTCGGGCGGAAAGAACATGAAAGTGGGCGTGAACAGGATCCCCCATTTCATCGCCATGTCGCGCTCGCTCAGCGTCTCGCCGTCGAAATCGGTCACTTCCACGTCGCCAAAGAGATTCATCTGCACCACGAAATACTCGTCGCTCAGCATGTCGCGCACCCGCGGCTTGACCGCCACTTCCTCGTGAAAGCGCCGGCAGTAGATGCAGCCGCGCTGCTCCCAGATCACCATCAGCCGCTTGCCGGCGCTGCGCGCTTCCTCGAGGTCTTCGCGCATGTCCTTGAAGGTGTCGTGCATCCAGGGCGCCTTGTGCAGCCCGTCGTCGCCCATCACCGACTGCGCCGCAGCCGGCAGGGAAAAGCCCAGAAATGTCAGCAGGATGGCAAGAAAGCGCATGGGTTTCCTTTCGTCAGCCGAGGCCGGTCAGGGCCGGGAAGGTTTCGATCATCCAGTTGGAGATCACGTTGATCGAGCCGGTGGCGATCAGAATCGCAAACAGGATCATCAGCACCCCCATCGCCTTTTCCACCCATGGCATGATGTGGCGGTGGCGGTCGATGAATTTCAGGAACGGCTTGGCAAAGATGGCCGCCACGACAAAGGGCGAGGTCATGCCGAGGCCGAACACGATCAACAGCCCCGTGCCCTGCCACAGCGTGTCCTTCATCGAGGCGATGAACAGGATCGTCGCCAGGATCGGGCCCACGCAGGCGGTCCAGCCGAAGCCGAAGGCGAGCCCCATCACATAGGCGCCGAGGATCGTGGAGGGGTCCATCTTCGACTGCATCCGCGCCTCGCGCAGCAGAAACGGGATGCGCACCAGATGCAGAAAATGCAGGCCAAAGACAAAGATGACCGCAGCCGCCACATAGGAGAGCGGCTGTTTCCACTGCGCGAATCCCTGCCCCAGCGCCGTGGCCCCGAGCCCCAGCAGGCCGAAGATCGTGGTCACGCCGAGGGCGAAGAACAGCGCCGAGGTGACCAGCCGGCGCTGCGCGCCCGGCGGGATCCGGTCATTGCCGCGCAATTCCGACATCGAGATCCCGGCCATGTAGGAGAGGTAGAACGGCACCATCGGCAATATGCAGGGGGTAAAAAAGGCGAGCAAGCCCCCCAGCATCGCCCCCGGGTAGGATACTTCCATGTTCGCGCCCCTCCTTGATCCGTGTGCCCCGGTAATATAGACAAATTATGATTTGTTTGCCGAAGAGGTCAACCGACAAGGGCGTGCGCATGAAGGCATTTTTCCCCAAAGCGGCGCTGGTCGCCATTTTTTCGCTGTTTTTCAGCGCCTTGCCGGTCGTGCCCGCGGCCGCGCTCGAGCTTGTCATGGTCGAGCAACAGGGCTGCAGCTATTGCGAGATGTGGAACGAGCAGATCGCCCCGATCTATCCCAAGACCGCCGAGGGGCGCTTCGCCCCGCTCCGGCGCCTGGACATTGGCGAGGTGGACAGCGGCGAAATCGCCTTTGCCCGCATGGTCAACTTCACCCCCACCTTCGTGCTGGTCGATGCGGGGCGCGAGCTTGGCCGGATCGAGGGCTATCCGGGCGAGGATTTCTTCTGGTGGCTGCTGGGCAAACTGCTCAGGGAGAACAGCGATTTCGAGGGAGCGGGCGGCTGATGGCGCGGTTTGCGCCAGATCAATGGATTGTCCCGCCCGGCATATATATGTATACATACGAATGAATGAGGTGAATTGTGAGCATCGAGACACAACAGACATCGCGGCTGCCGGTGATCCGGCCCGACATGGCACCCGAGGAGCTGGACAAGATGATGAACAGCGCCTCCGACGCCTCCGCCCTGCTCAAGGCGATCAGCCACGAGGGGCGGCTGATGATCCTGTGCCACCTGGTGACCGGCGAAAAGTCGGTGACCGAGCTCGAGGAACTGCTGCATGCGCGCCAGGCGGCGGTCTCCCAGCAGCTGGCCCGGCTCCGGCTCGAAGGCCTGGTCACCCCGCGCCGCGAGGGCAAGACCATCTATTATTCGCTCGCCGACGACCGGCCCCGGCAGATACTGGAAGTGATCTACGAATTGTTCTGCACGATCCCGGAGCCCGGAGCCGGAAGCGGGGCCGGGGCACGCCCGACCGCGTCCACGGCCGAAGCCGTCGGCTGAGCGATTCCCCTGCAC
>JALWTH010000008.1 GCA_027082975.1 Paracoccaceae bacterium
GTACGAGGACAGCTACCGCCTGCTCACCGAACAGGGGCTCGAACCCAGGGCGCGCGGCAACAGCTGGCTGGCGGCGGTCTACCGGCAGACGATCCGGGGCGAATGGCTGTAGGCAGGCGCGCGCGCGCCGCGCTACCGGCGGAGGGCGGATGCTGCTGAGCCTCGAAATCCGCGACATGCTGATCATCGACCGGCTGGCCTTCGAGCCGGGGCCGGGGCTCAACGCGCTCACCGGCGAGACCGGCGCCGGCAAGTCGATCCTGCTCGACAGCCTCGGCTTCGTGCTCGGCTGGCGCGGGCGCGCCGACATGGTGCGCAGCGGCGCGGCCGAGGGCGAGGTGGTGGCGGTGTTCGACCTGCCGGCGGGCCACCCGGCGCGCGCGGTGCTGGAAGCGGCGGGGATCGCGGCCGATGACGAGCTGATCCTGCGCCGGGTAAACCGCGCCGACGGGCGCAAGAGCGCCTGGGTCAATGACCGCCGCGCTTCCGGCGAGGTGCTGCGCGCGCTCTCGGAGCGCCTGGTGGAACTGCACGGCCAGCAGGACGACCGCGGCCTGCTGAATGTGCGCAATCACCGGGCGATGCTCGACGAATATGGCGGCCTCGGCGACAGGCGCGCGCAGGTGCGTGCGGCCTGGCAGCGCCGCCGCGCCGCCGAAGAGGCCCTGGCCGAGGCCCGCGAAGCGCTTGCCGAAATCGCCGCCGAAGAGGACTTCCTGCGCCATGCGGTGGCGGAGCTCGAGGCGCTGGCGCCGCGCCCGGGCGAGGAGGAAGAGCTTGACGCGCGCCGCCGCCTGATGCGCGGGGCGGGCAAGGTGCTCGAGGATGTTTCCCGCGCTTTTCAGCTGATTGGCCCGGGAGAGGGGGCCGAGGGGCTGGCCGGCGAGGCGCTGCGCTGGCTCGAGGGGGCGGCGGCTGAGGCCGGTGAAGCCCTCGCCCCGGCGCTCGAAAGCCTGGGCCGGGCGCTCGACGCGCTGGCCGAAGCCGGGAGCGAGGTCGAAGCGGCGCTGGAGGCGCTGCGCTTCGATCCGCGCGCGCTCGAAGAGACCGAAGAGCGCCTCTTCGCCCTGCGCGCGGCGGCGCGCAAGCACGCGGTGGCGCCGGACGACCTGCCCGGGCTCGCCGAAACCCTGCGCGCCCGCCTTGAGGCGCTGGATTCTGGCGAATCCGACATCGCCGCACTGGCCGCCGAGGCCGAGCAGGCCGCGCGCGCCTATGGCGCGGCCGCCGAGGCGCTCAGCGCCGCGCGCCGGCAGGCGGCCACCCGCCTCGACCGGGCCATGCAGGCGGAACTGGCGCCGCTGAAGATGGAGCGCGCCCTGTTTCGCACCCGGATCAGCGAGGCCGCGCCCGGCCCCGAGGGCATGGACGAGGTAACGTTCGTGGTCGCCCCCAATCCCGGCGCGCCCCCGGGCCCGCTGAACAAGATCGCCTCGGGCGGCGAACTGAGCCGCTTCCTGCTGGCGCTGAAGGTCTGCCTTACCGGCGCGCGTCCGGGCCTGACCCTGATCTTCGACGAGATCGACCGCGGCGTGGGCGGCGCCACCGCTGATGCGGTGGGCCGCCGCCTCGAGGCGCTGGCCGAGGGCGGCCAGGTGCTGGTGGTCACCCATTCGCCCCAGGTGGCCGCGCGCGCGGCCCATCACTGGCGCGTCTCCAAGCAGGTGCGCGGCGGCGAGACGCTTTCGAGCCTGCATGTGCTGGATGCGGCTGAAAGGGTCGATGAAATCGCCCGGATGCTCTCCGGCGATACCGTCACCGAGGCCGCCCGCGCCGCGGCAAGGGCGCTTCTGGCCGGGTAGTCTTCACCCAAGGCGCTGACAGATAACGAGAAATCCGTCATTTTCCCGGGGCGGGGCCGCGCCGGCAGGCGCTCATGCCGGCTGCGAGGGCAGGTGGCGCTGGAGCAGGGCAAGAAACGGATCGGTCCGCCGCGGCGACAGGCGGAAGCGATAGGTGCCGGCGGCAGTGGTCACGTCGGCGGTGGGGAAGAACCAGAGCAGGCGGCCGCGCGAGAGGGAGGCGATATCGGCGAGCGGGATCGCCACCGGGGCGGTATCGGCCTGAAAGCGGCGGTTGAGGGCATTGACCTGGAAACGGATCTCCCTTTCGCTCAGCCACAGCCGGCCGCCGACCCAATTGCCGGTGACGGCCACGGCCAGGGAGAGATCTGCGCGCCGCTGCCGGCCCATGCCGTTCAGGGCGAGTTTTGGCAATGGCATCAGCAGGTTGGCCGGGCTTTCGAAGATGGTGTTGTGGCGCATGTCGGCTGCATCCTTGTGGCTGGCTGGCAGGGGCGGGGCAGGGGGTGGAATGCGCAGATCATGGCAGCAAAACGAGCCGCCGGAAAGGGGCGGCCCGCATGTCGGAGCGCCGGGCGCGGCGCAGACGCAGAG
>JALWTH010000009.1 GCA_027082975.1 Paracoccaceae bacterium
TGCGCAGGCCCTCGCCCATGCTGGCGGCCCGGCCGCCAGCATGGGCGAGGGCCTGCGCATGAGCCCCGAGAAGCTCGCGAGCCTGCCGCCCTTTGTGCGCGAGATGATCGGCGAGGCCATCACCAACGGCCTCATTCCGATCTTCTGGCTCTCGGCCGCCTTTGCCGCGGTCGGCTTCCTCGTCGCGCTACTGCTTGAGGAAATCCCGCTGACCGGGCGCCCCCAAGGAAGCGCGCAATAGGCCCCGCCAGGCTTGCGCCCTGGCGAAACCTCCCGATTTTTCGCAGAAAAATCGCCCCTACCGCCGCCGCAGCGCCGCCAGAAGCTCCCGGGTCGCCACCCCGTCTGCCGAAAGCCCCCTTTCGCTCTGAAAGGCCCGGATCGCGGCCACGGTCTTGTCGCCGATCACCCCGTCGATCGTGCCGGGATCGAAGCCCAGCCGCTTGAGGCGGCGCTGTATCTCCTTGCGGTCCTCCAGCGAGAGCCCCTGCCCGTCGCGCGGGAAAGGCCCGACAAACGGCCCGCCCCCGGCCAGCCGGTCGGCCAGATGGCCAACCCCGATCGCATAGGCCATGGCATTGTTGTAGCGGCGCAGGACCCGGTAATTGTTGAACACCAGAAAGCGCGGCCCCGGATCGCCCAGGGGCTGGAGCAATTGCGCGCCGGGCAGGTCCGGGGCCGGGCGGCCGTCCATCTGCCGCCCACGGGCATCCACCTCCACCCCCCAGGGCTCGCCGAAGCGCCAGCCCGCATCGCGCAGATAGGCCGCGGTCGAAGCCAGCGCATCGGTGGGATCGTCGCCCCAGATGTCGCGCCGCCCGTCGCCGTCGAAATCCACCGCATGGGCGAGATAGGAGCTGGGGATGAACTGGGTATGGCCCATCGCCCCGGCCCAGGAGCCGCGCAGCTTGCGCAGCGTGACATCGCCGGCCTGAACGATCTTCAGCGCCGCGACCAGCTCGCCTTCGAAGAAGCCCGCACGCACCCCGCCATAGGCGAGGCTGGCCAGCGCCGAGACCACCTCGATATCGCCGCGCCGCGCCCCGAAGGTGCTCTCGTGGCCCCAGATCGCGCAGACCACCTCGCGCTCCACCTGGAAATGCCGCTCGATGCGCGAAAACAACCCCCGGTGCCGGGCCAGCTTCCGCTTGCCCAGCTTGATGCGCGCATCCGAGGCGGCGAGGGCGATATTGTCCTCCAGCGAGCGGGTGAATTCCGGCTGGCGGCTGGCGGCGGCCACCACCTCGGGCAGGTAGGCGGCCCGGCCGAGCGCCGCGTCGAGCACCGGCTGGGCGATCCCCTTCCCGGCCGCGCGCTGGCGAAAGCCCCGCAGCCAGGCTTCGAAGCCGGCACTGTCCGTCGCCCCCTGCCCCGGCGGCGGCGCCTCCTCCTGCGGGGCCGGACGCGCGGGCGGCGCCGTGCCCGGCCCCATCGAAGAGGAAGCCGCCGCCGGCGTAGGCTTCGGGCGGGGCGCACATGCCCCCAGCAGCCCTGCCATCACGATGCGTCTGGTCAGTTTCATGGGCACAGTCTAACAGCCGGCGGCACACGGGCAAGCCATGCCCGCCAAAAGCGGCCATGGCGGCGGTTTTCCCCGCTTTGCGATCCTGCCGGCGGGCCGACCGGCGCGCAGCCGCCGCAACCGGGCCTCAACTCTTCCTGCGCCGCAGCTCCGGGTGCAGGCTGGCGCCGAGGATATGGTCCGAGCCATGAATCACCTGGCTTGCATGGCCGACGATCAGCGGGTCCGGCGGCGTGGCCACTTCCGGGTCCTTGCCCGGATAATCCAGCGTGGACAGGAAATGGCGCATGGCCTCGAGGCGGGCGCGCTTCTTGTCGTCGGACTTGACGATGGTCCAGGGCGCATCGGCGGTGTCGGTATAGAAGAACATCGCCTCCTTGGCCTCGGTATAATCGTCCCACTTGTCGAGGCTGGCCTTGTCCACGGGGCTGAGCTTCCACTGCTTGAGCGGGTCGCTCTCGCGGCTCCTGAAGCGGCGCAGCTGCTCTTCGCGGGTGACCGAGAACCAGTACTTGTAGAGCCGGATCCCCGAGCGCACCAGCATCCGCTCCAGTTCCGGCGTCTGGCGCATGAATTCGAGGTACTCGTTGGGCGTGCAGAAGCCCATCACCCGCTCGACCCCGGCGCGATTGTACCAGGAGCGATCGTAAAAGACCATCTCGCCGGCGGTGGGCAGCTGCTCGATATAGCGCTGAAAGAACCACTGGCCCTTTTCCTTCTCGGTGGGCTTGGCGAGCGCCACCACGCGCGCCTCGCGCGGGTTCAGGTGCTCCATGAAGCGCTTGATGGTGCCGCCCTTGCCGGCGGCGTCGCGCCCCTCGAAGAGCAGCACGAATTTCTGCCCGGTCTCGCCGACCCATTTCTGCACCTTCAGAAGCTCCGCCTGCAGCCTGGCCTTCTGCTTCTCGTATTCCTTGCGGCCCATTTTCTTGGGGTAGGGATATTTCCCCTCTTCAAAGGCCTGGCGGATCCGGTCCCGGTCCACTTCGGGAAAGCTGACCGGCGTGGGCGCCGAAAGCGGCGCAGCCGGCTGGCGCGGCGGCTCCGCCTCCATGGGCGATGCAGCCTTTGCGGGCGTCGACGCCTTCTGCGCCGCCTTTGCGGCGGGCTTGCGGGTGGGGCGTGGTCGGCTGGAATGGCTGGCCCGGGTTGTCATGCCTGTCTCTCCTTGCTGTTTCGCGCGAATCTAGCACGAAAATGCGCGGCAAACCTTGATCCGGCTCAACTTCTGCCCTCCAGCCGCGCATCCGCGCGACGCGCCCGGCTTTGTCCGGCCGCATTTCCCCGCTGCCCGGAACAATCCGCCGCCCCTGCCGCCATTGTCCCGGCAAGCGCGTCAAACCACCGAAATTTCCCGAAAGGCGCCATGATCGGGCCGTTTTGTCGCGCGATCAGCAATCGGGAACACCATCCGCCACAGGATACCGCCATGCTCGCCGATTTCGACCCCGACCTGCTGCTGCCCGCCCTGATGGCCAGCATCGCTCTGCGCGAAGTGCTGATCATCCTCCTGCCCGAAAGACTCGCTGGCCCCGAAGGCCGGCTGATCCGCACAAGAAGCCGCTGACCGGACAACACCGGCACGACGAGCCGGGAACCGAGACCCGCCCCCTCCGCACGTGAAGCGCCCCGGAATCAGGCTCCGGGGCGCTCTCGGGCGTATCTTGCCGGCCGCTCGGACCGGGCTCAGATCGGCTTGTCCACCCGCACCGTCACCTGCACGGTACCCCGGCAGGGCGTGGGCCAGACAAGCTGCACATACTGGTTCAGCGTGCCCGCATTGACCTCGACATAAGGCATCGCCGTGACCCGGTTGCCCGCGGAATCGAGGATCTCGCCCTCGGCCACCACCGCCGTAACCGTGCGTGCATTGCCGCCAAAGGGCAGGTAGGCGGACGGGTCCAGCGTCCAGGTCGATTGATCCGTGTTCTGGTCGAATTCGAGCGTCACCGGGCACAGGGTGACCTGGGCGACCCCGGTGAAGGTGTTGCGCTCGAAGGTGATGTTGCGCGCCCGCCACGGGTCCAGCCCGGCGATCGAATCATCCACCGATTCCACCCGGTCGATCTGCCCGTTGATAGCCTTGAACGTGTTCTGGTTCACATGCAGGCCAGAGATGAAATGGCCGCTGCCATAGGGCTTGACCACGATCCAGGTGAAGTAGCTGGCCACGTCATTGGCGGTGAAGATATTGCCGGTGATCGTCAGCCCGCCGAAGCTGTATTCCGAGGCAAAATCCGGGTACGCATCATGCTCGTTGGTCCACTCGATCCAGTTGTTGTCGATGTAATTGCCCGTCACCACCGACTTGACGTTTTCCTTGGTGAAGACCAGCCCCGGCACCCGCGGGCCATCGGGCACGTTATCGCCCTGGAACCAGTGGTTGCCCACGATCAGGTGACCCGAGCCATGCAGCACCCCGGTGGTGCCCATGCGCTGGAAGCGGTTGTTGCGGATCTTGGCGTCATTGGCATTGACGTTGAAGCCCACCGAAACCCGCGCCGTGGCGGCCAGGGATTGCTCGTCGGAGATGAACTGGCAGCGGTCGATATGCAGATCCTGGCAGCCGGTCCCGTGCGAGGTCACGGCCTTGTGCTTCGGCTTGATGAAGAAGCAGTCCTTGATCTGGAAGTTTTCCCCGGTCGGCGCCAGCAGGATGCCGTTGCAGAAACCGTTCGCCTGGAATTCGATCGAATCCAGCACCATCCGGTTGAGTTGGGCAAAGCCAGAGAAGTCGAGGATGTACTTGTAGCGGGTGAAGGTATAGCTCTGGGTTGCAGCCGGGCCGTAGAGCGGCTGGCTCAGGGTCAGGCTGCCGGCGCCCACATTCACTTCTTTCACATAGACCTCGCGGCCGACCCCGGTGCCGGTGACCTGGGCGCCGGGCTGGATATTGGCGATATTGGTGACCCCGGTGAGCTGGTAGGGATTGGCCGGGTTGTAGGAACCCTGGGAGGTCACCACATCCGGGTCCCAGTTGGTGGAGGAAAGGACATAGAACTGGCCGTTGCGGATCCTCCGGCGAACCAGAAACGAGGTCTGGTTGCCGACCGCCGCCTGCATGTCGATGGGGCCGTCGATGTCGATCCGGCGCCCGCCAAGGTCGAGCGTGTCGTGGTCGGTGTAGTTCAGCAGCGCCTGAAACGCCTTCCTGAACGCCAGCACCTCGTCGCCGAACGCGTCGATATAGGTGGGCAGGTCGAAATTGCGGATCAGCGAAAGGCGCGCCGAATCCGGCATCACCAGCGAGCCCTCGAAGCGCACCGGGCTGTCGATGGTGGTATTGGAGCCGATGTAATAGGTGCCGGCGCTGACCAGCAGGGTGCGCCCGTTGGCGGCGGCATCGGCGGCATCGAAAGCGGCCTTGTCGTCGGTCACACCGTCGCCCACCGCGCCGTAATCGCGCACATCCACCACATCGAGCATCTTGCGCAGGAAGGCGTCGGTGATGTCCTCGATGATGATGTCGTCGATGCGCACCACGCCCCCGTTGGAGCCGGTGAGATCGAGGCCGAAATGGCCATAGGCCACGTCCTGCCCCCATACCATGTCCACCCCGCCGCGATTGCCCAGCCCGACGATGGCCGAGACCTCGACCACCTTGCCATAGGTGTCGAGCGTGACCGAAGGCCCGGTCTCGGTGTAGCCGGTGGCGTGGGTGCCGTCTGCCCTGCCGGCCCAGCCGGCGATGCGCACATCGGGAAAGGCGCCGCTCACCGCCTTGACATAAGCGCGGATGCGCAGGTAGCAACCCGGCTCCATCGGCGTCTGGCCCATCCAGCGCAGTTTCTGGGTGGTCTGGGTCTTCTGCAACTCCAGGCAGCCGCCAAAATCGCTGTCAGCCGGCACGAAGGCCGCATTGGCCGCACCGTCATATGTGGCAGAGCCCGGCGTGCCATCCTCGCTCGACCAGACCGCCAGCCCATCGACGAAGGGAGGCGGCATGAACACCACCCCGTCGGTTATCGTCTTGTTCATCTAATTCCCTTTCAGGTCTGAAATGCACCGAACCCGTCAGCCGGGCCTGCTGGCCGCCGCGCGGGGTCCCGGGAAATGCCCGGAATGGCGAAAGGGGTAACAAGAAGGGGTTAACGCAGGTTAACGCGAGCGTACGCTGCTGCGACCGGCCCTCCCGCCCCTCTCGGCCTGGCGGCCTGCACGGGTTGGGGCGGTGACCAGATTTTCCCCGAAACGATAACACAGACCGGGCGGGACAGGATTGGTCAAAGGCACAGAATTGGTCAAAGGAAAAGCCGGAAAACCGGAAAACCGGAAAACCGGAAAACCGGAAAACCGGAAAACCGGAAAACCGGAAAACCGGAAAACCGGAAAACCGGAAAACCGTATTATTTACAATCCATTAAGTCAATACTTATCTGAAAAACAACAGCTTACGACAACCACCGAAAGGCGCGCCGGAGCTCGGCCACCCCGTCGCGCGGGTACCAGCGCCCATGCGCCAGGATCACCCGCTCCGGCGCCCAGGCGATCATCCGCTCCACATCGGCGCGGGCTTCACGCCGGCCGCGGCGAAAGCTCAGCCGCATGTCCAGCGGCGCCTTGCCGTCCGGGTCCAGCACCCCCGCCAGCCGGGCAAGCGGGCGCAGATACCAGGGCAGCTTCTGCGCTTCGAAATTCTCGATCAGGTCGGTCAGGATCAGGCTGCGGCTTGCGCGGTGAAAGAATACCGCCTCGCGGTGCAGGCGAGAGCCGCGCACGATCATCTGGCCGATCTCTCCCGCCCAGGCGGCCGGTGCCTCCCCGCTCAGTGCATGGTCGAAATGGAGCCGCATCCCGTGCCTTGCCGCGCGCGCCTCGACCCCGGGCGCCGCCCAGGTCTCGGCCTCGGGGAAGCGCGCGTGCCAGTCGCCGATATATGCGTAGTGGATCCAGTTGGGCGCGACCAGGTGGCGGACCGGCCCCAGCGCTTCGACCGCCCCGGCGAGGTCTTCGCTCAGGCGGGTAGGCGAGTGCACCCAGAGCCCGCCGCCCTTCAGCCGGATGATTGTCGCCCTTGTGGGAAAGGCCGCCCCGTAAAAGCGCACCGGCGGGCCATCCACGATCCAGATATCCGCGCAGAGACCGGGGGCCACTGGCTTGAGCGTGTCGAGAGGTTCGTATCCGGTGGCCATGGGCCGAGCATAGCATGAATGGACCGCCCGGTCCAGTCCTGCTTGCGCCGGGATCACCCCAGCTCGCCCGCCAGCGCGCGGTCGATCAGCGCCACCGTCTCCCGGACCCCGTAAAGGGCGATGAAAGAGCCGAAGCGCGGGCCCTGGCTGGCGCCGAGCAGCACTTCGTAGAGCGCCCTGAACCAGTCGCGCATCGGCTCGAAGCGTTCGCGCCCGACGCTGAACACCAGCGATTGCAGCGCTTCGGCCTCGGCCGGGCCGTCCCATGCGGCGAGCTTTTCGCGCAGTTCGGCAAGCGCCTCGCGCTCAAGCGCGCCGGGCGCGCGGTAGTGCTTGTTCGGCGCCACGAAATCCTCGTAATAGGCGATCGCCCAGCCCACCGCGGCATCGGTATCGGGGTGGGTTTCGGGGCTGGCTTCGGGGGCATAGTTGCGGATGAAGCCCCAGAGGGTCTCCTTGTCCTCGGCGCCGGAGACGCTGGCCAGATTGAGCAGCATCGAGAACGGCACCACCATGGTGCTTTCGGGCACCTTGCCCGCATGGATGTGAAAGACCGGGTTGGCGAGGCGCTGCTTTTCGTCCTGCCCCGGATAGGCGCGCAGCTGCTGGTGGTATTCGTCCACCGCCTTGGGGATCACGTCGAAATAGAGCCGCTTGGCGGTGCGCGGCTTCTGATACATGAAGTAGGAGAGGCTCTCGGCGCTGGCATATTTCAGCCAGTCGTCGATGGAAATGCCGTTGCCGGAAGATTTGGAGATCTTCTCGCCGTTCTCGTCCAGAAACATCTCGTAAACGTAATGATCGGGCGCGCGGCCGCCGAGGATGCGGCAGATCCGGTCGTAGATCGCGGTGTTGGTGGAGTGGTCCTTGCCATACATCTCGAAATCCACGCCCAGCGCCGCCCAGCGGGCGCCGAAATCGGGCTTCCACTGGAACTTGACCCGCCCGCCGGTGACCGGGGTGGTGACTTCCTCGCCGTCCTCCGGGTCGATATAGGTGATGGTGCCGGCGGTGGCATCCACCGACTGCATCGGCACGTAGAGCACGCGGCCGGTCTTCTGGCTGATCGGCAAAAACGGGCTGTAGGTCTTCTGCCGCTCTTCGCGCAGGGTCGGCAGCATCACCGCCATGATCTCGTCGTATTTCTCCACCGCGCGCAAAAGCACCTCGTCAAAGGCGCCGGAGCGGTAAAACTCGGTCGCCGAGATGAATTCGTAGTCGAATCCGAAACGGTCGAGAAAACGGCGCAGCATGGCGTTGTTATGCGCGCCGAAGCTCTCGTATTCGCCAAAGGGGTCGGGCACGCTTGTGAGCGGCTTTTGCAGGTGCTCGGCAAGCATGTCCTGGTTCGGCACGTTGCCGGGCACCTTGCGCATCCCGTCGAGATCGTCGGAAAAGCAGATCAGCCGGGTGGGGATATCGCTGAGCACCTCAAAGGCGCGCCGCACCATGGTGGTGCGCGCGACCTCGCCAAAGGTGCCGATATGCGGCAGCCCCGACGGCCCGTAGCCGGTCTCGAACAGCACATGGCCTTTGGCCGGCGCGCCGTTGCGGTAGCGCTTGAGCAGCTTGCGCGCTTCCTCGAAGGGCCAGGCTTTCGATTGCAGGGCGGTATCGCGCAGGTCGGACATGGTTTCCTCGGGGTTGCTCGGAGTTGCTCGGGGGGCGGCGAAAGGGCCGGCTCAGGCGCTCTCCCTATTGCTCCCGCGCGCGCGCGTCAATATTGTCGGGCCAATCACGGAGTCCGCCATGCCTGACATGCCCCATCCCTTCACCCCCCAGGACGCGCTGATCGCGGTGATGATCGCGGTTTCGGCCTCGGATGAAAACATCCGCACCGCCGAGCTGGTCACCATCGAGGCGATCGTCAACCACCTGCCGGTATTCGCTGATTACGACCCCGACCGGATCCGCAATGTGAGCCAGGCGGTGTTTGACCTCTTTGGCGTCGAAGACGGGCTGGACGCGCTGTTCGGCCTCGTGCGCGAGAACCTGCCGGAAAAGCTCTGGGAGACCGCCTATGCGCTGGCCTGCGACGTGGCTGCCGCCGACGGGCGTCTGCTGGAGAGCGAGCTGCGCCTGCTCGAAGAAATCCGCTACGAGCTCGACATCGACCGCCTGCACGCGGCCGCCATCGAGCGCGGGGCGCGGGCGCGGCACATGGTGCTGTAAGGCGGCAACCGCGCGGCGGAGACGATTTTTCGCAGAAAAATCGGGGTCCGGCCGCCACCGGGTGCCACCTCACCCCGGAAATATCCGCGCCATCTCCTCATCGAACACCTCCCAGCTGAACGACGCCCGGTTACCGGCAATGCCCTCGTAATGGGAGCGGCCCTCGGCATTGGGAAGGCCGGCCCAGATCTTGCCGAGGTTGAGCATGAAGGTATGCCGGTCGATCTCGCCGCGCCCCATCCGGTGCAGCCCGGCCTCGGCCAGCAGGATATCGCCCATCCGGTCCTGCAGCGCCGGGCTGAAGACCGTCTGCGGCCCCGCGCCCAGCTGTGCGGCGAGGCGCTTCAGGGTGGCGGGGATGAACTGGTAATAGCCGATCGCATGGGGCTGGCCCGGGGTTGCCTCGATCCAGTCATATATCTCTCCCAAGGTCATCTGCGTAGGCGGTTTGGGCGGGGCGATCCTGGCCCCGTATTGCACCGCGTCGTAGCCGCGTATCCCGGCTTCGGCGCGGCCGATCAGCGCCCTGAGCCGGGCGACCGGGCCAAACCCGCCTGCCCCGGCAGCCCCCCCTTCGAGCGCCGCCGCCACGCGCATTGCGGCCGCGGAGTTGCGCGCGACCCAGGGCGCGAACAGCGAGCCCTCCCGCCTGTCGGCAAACAGGCTGGCGCCAGATGACAGCCGCAAGGCCGGCACTGGCTGCGCCGCCTCCGCCG
>JALWTH010000010.1 GCA_027082975.1 Paracoccaceae bacterium
GCCGCAGGCATGGGGCAGGGCGTGGGGCAGGGGGGGGAGAGCCCCGCGGAGCCGGCCCTGCAAGAGGCCGCGCGCCGCCTGCACGCCCTCGGCGCGCGGGCCGGGTGGCTCGGCAGCCTCGCCGTGCTGCTCACGGCGCTGGCGGGGCTTGCGCGCACGTTCTGGCGGATCCATCCGCGCCGGCGCGCGCGCAGCCACGTCGAAGCGATCCTCAAGGCCCTGCTGATCGGCGCCGCGACGCTGGCGATCCTCACCACGCTTGGCATCGTCGCCTCGATGCTCTCGGGCACGCTCGGCTTCTTCCGCCTCTACCCGGCGGCAGATTTCTTCTTCGGCACCACCTGGGCGCCGAGCTTTGGCGGCGGCTCGCAGCTGGGCCTGCTGCCGCTGCTCTGGGGCACGCTCTACATCTCGCTGATCGCGCTCGCCGTGGCGGTGCCGATCGGCCTTTTCGCCGCGATCTACCTTTCCGAATATGCCAGCCCCGCCGCCCGCGCCCTGCTCAAGCCGCTGCTGGAGCTTCTGGCGGGGATCCCGACCATCGTCTACGGGCTGTTCGCGCTGGCGATCCTCGGCCCCGCGCTCTCCCGCGTCTTCGGCCCCGCGGGCCTCGGCTGGATGCAGGGGGCGAGCGCGGCCCTCACCGCGGGCCTGGTCATGGGGGGGATGCTGATCCCCTTCGTCTCCTCGCTCTCCGACGACATCCTCAACGCCGTGCCGCAAGCCCTGCGCGACGGCTCGCTGGGCCTCGGCGCCACCCGCTCCGAGACCCTGCGCCGCGTGGTGCTGCCGGCGGCGCTGCCGGGGATCGTGGGGGCGATCCTGCTGGCGGCGAGCCGCGCCATTGGCGAAACCATGATCGTGGTGATGGGGGCGGGGGCGGCGGCGCGGCTCTCGCTCAACCCGTTCGAGGCCATGACCACCATCACCGCCAAGATCGTGAGCCAGCTGACCGGCGACGCCGATTTCGCCAGCGCCGAAGCGCTGGTGGCCTTCGCGCTCGGCATGAGCCTGTTCGCGCTCACGCTGGGGCTGAACGTGCTGGCGCTGCATGTGGTGCGCAAATACCGGGAGCAATACGAATGAACGCGCCGCGAAAATCCCTGTTCACCCCCGGCCCGCGCACCCGGGCGCGCAACCGCGCCGAAGCGCGCTTTCGCGCCTTTGCCCTGGCGGCGATCCTGGCCGCGCTCGCCTTTCTCGCCCTGCTGCTCGCGATCATCGCCCACAAGGGCGCCCCGGCCTTCCGCCAGAGCTACCTCACCCTGACGGTGGATCTGCCGGCGGAAAAACTCGACCCGAAAGGCCGGCGCGACCCGGCCGATCTGGCGCGCGTCAAGACCTTCAAATACGCTCCACTCCTCGATGCCGCGCTCGAGCGCGCGCTTGCCGAGGCCGGGGGCGAGAACCCGTTTGCCAAGCCGAAGAAACTGCGCGCGCTCCTCTCCAGGGGCGCCCCCGCCCAGCTGCGCGCGCGGGTGCTGGCCGAGCCGGGGCTGATCGGCGGCCGGATCACCCTGCGCTTTCTGGCCAGCGCGCGCCTTGATGGCTACCTCAAGGGGCGGGTGACGCGCGAGAGCCTCGCACGCGAGCGCAAGTTCACCCCCGCGCATCTGGACGTGGCCGATACGCTGCGCGCCGCCGGCCTGCTCGAAACCCGCTTCAACCTCGCCTTCCTCACCGGCTCCGACGCCTCCGAAAGCCGCCCCGAAGCCGCCGGCATCGGCACCGCCGCGCTCGGCACGCTGGCGATGATGCTGGTGGTGCTGGCGCTCGCCCTGCCGATCGGCGTGGCCGCGGCGCTCTATCTCGAGGAATTCGCCCCTGGGAACCGCCTCACCGACCTGATCGAGGTCAATATCTCCAACCTCGCCGCGGTGCCCTCGATCGTGTTCGGCATCCTGGGGCTTGCGCTGTTCATCCGCTTTGCCGGCCTGCCGCAATCGGCGCCGCTGGTGGGCGGGCTGGTGCTCACGCTGATGACGCTTCCGCGCATCATCATCCCGGCGCGCGCCGCGCTCAGGGCGGTGCCGCCCTCGATCCGCGAAGCGGCGCTGGGGGTCGGCGCCAGCCGGATGCAGACGGTGCTGCACCATGTCCTGCCGCTGGCGCTGCCGGGCATCCTCACCGGCACCATCATCGGCATGGCCCAGGCCCTGGGCGAGACCGCGCCGCTCCTGCTGATCGGCATGATCGGCTTTGTCGCCACCAATCCGCCGGCCACCCCCGCCGAAGCCCTGCTCGCGCCCAATTCCGCCATGCCCGCGCAGATCTACGAATGGGCCCGGCGCGCCGATCCGGCCTGGTACGAGCGCGCCTGGGGCGGGATCATCCTGCTGATCGGATTCCTGCTGCTGATGAACCTCGCCGCGATCCTGCTCAGGCGGCGCTTCGAGCGCAGATGGTAGGGAAAATACATGAAGAACGACTCACAAGACCCCAAGATAACGGCGAAAAACGTCAACGTGTGGTATGGAGACAACCACGCGATCAAGGATGTCTCGGTGGATATTTCCGACCGCATGGTTACCGCCTTCATCGGCCCTTCTGGCTGCGGCAAGTCCACCTTTCTGCGCTGCATCAACCGGATGAACGACACCATCCCTACCTGCCGCGTCGAGGGCGATCTGAGGCTGGACGGCGAAGACATCCATGACGCGCGCGTGGACCCGGTGGAGCTGCGCGCGCGGGTGGGGATGGTGTTTCAGAAGCCCAATCCCTTCCCCAAGTCGATCTACGAAAACGTCGCCTATGGCCCGCGCATCCACGGCCTTGCCCGCAGCCGCGCCGAGCTTGACGAGATCGTGGAAAAATCCTTGCGCCGCGCGGCCTTGTGGGACGAAGTGAAGGACCGCCTGCAGGCGCCCGGCACCGGCCTTTCGGGCGGCCAGCAGCAGCGGCTGTGCATCGCCCGCGCCGTGGCCACCGGCCCCGAAGTGCTGCTGATGGACGAGCCCGCCTCGGCGCTCGACCCCATCGCCACCGCCCAGATCGAGGAGCTGATAGACGAACTCGGTCGCTCCATCGCCGTGGTCATCGTCACCCATTCCATGCAGCAGGCGGCCCGGGTCAGCCAGCGCACGGCTTTCTTTCACCTCGGAAATCTGGTGGAATACGGCGAGACCGACCAGATATTCACCAACCCCGCCGACAGCCGCACCGAGGCCTATATCACCGGGCGGATCGGATAGGGCGGATCGGACAGGAGAGCCCCATGCCAGAGCACATTTTGTCGGCCTTTGACCGCGACCTCGAAGCGATCCGCGCCCGCGTCATGCGCATGGGCGGGCTGGTCGAGGAAGCCCTGCTCGAGGGCGCACGCGCGCTCAAGACCCGCGACGAGACGCTCGCCGACAAGGTCCGGCGCGGCGACAAGGCGGTGGACGCGCTCGAACTCGAGATCAACGAATCCTGCGCCCGCCTGCTGGCCCTGCGCCAGCCCATCGCCAGCGACCTGCGCACCGCGCTCGGGGTGATGAAGATCGCCGCCAATCTCGAGCGGGTAGGGGACTACGCCAAGAACATGGCCAAGCGCGCCAATGTGCTCGCGCAGATGCGGCCCATCGAGGGCGCGCCCGGCTCGATCCGGCGCATGGCCCGCGAGGTGCACGCGATGCTCTCGGACGCGCTCGAGGCCTTCATCCGCGAGGACGCGGCCCTGGCCGAGGACGTGCGCCAGCGCGACCTCGAGGTGGACCAGATGTACAACGCGCTGTTTCGCGAATTCCTCACTTTCATGATGGAGGACCCAAGATCAATTACGCCCTGTATGCACTTGCATTTCATAGCAAAAAACATCGAGCGGGCAGGGGACCACGTGACCGCGATCGCCGAACAGGTGATCTATATGGTGACCGGCGAACTCCCCGGCGAGAGCCGGCCCAAGGGGAACCGGGAGGTTTACAAGGTGATCCCGGAAGGCAAGCATTGAGCCCGCCCAGGGCCCATATCCTGGTGGTCGAGGACGAGGCCGCCCAGCGCGAGATCCTGCGCTACAATCTCGAGGCCGAGGGCTATTCGGTCGCCGAAGCCGCCGATGGCGACGAGGCGCTGCTGCTGCTCGAGGAGGAAGCGCCGGACCTGGTGCTGCTCGACTGGATGCTGCCGGGGGTCTCGGGGCTGGAAATTTGCCGCCGGATCAAGCGCCGGGCCACGGGGCGCGATCTGCCGGTGATCATGCTTTCGGCGCGCAGCGAAGAGCTTGACCGCGTGCGCGGCCTCGATACCGGCGCCGACGATTACATGGTCAAGCCGTTTTCCCTGCGCGAACTGATGGCCCGGCTGCGTCTGCAACTGCGCCGCACGCGCCCCGGCGCCGTGGGCGCGCGCCTTGCATACGAATCCCTGGTGGTCGAGCCCGAAGCGCACCGGGCCAGCTGGGCGGGGCAGGGGCTGAAGCTGGGGCCGCTGGAATTTCGCCTGCTGACGACGCTCATGGAGCATCCGGGCCGGGTCTGGAGCCGCGAAAGCCTGCTGCTGCGTGTCTGGGGCCGCGAGCACGACCACGACACGCGCACGGTGGACGTGCATGTCGCGCGGCTGCGCAAGGCGCTCAAACGCGCCGGCGCACCCGACGACCTCGTGCGCACCATCCGCTCGAGGGGCTATGCGTTCGGGGAGTAGCGGCCGGTCGCGCCCGTCAATAAATCGCATAATAAGTATTATGTTGTCTTAAAGATGTGGATCACAAGCATTGGAAAATTATGATTCCAATTGAATTGCAATGGTTTGGGCGACATAATTCATGTCTTCGCCGGGCGCCTTGTATCGGATCGCTTCAATACCGTTTTTCCTGAAAAAATCTCGACAAATCCCCCGCCCTCGCATATGCCTTTGCTGCGGGGAGAAAAAGATGACGTCGTTACTGGTTCTGAATGGTCCCAACCTCAACCTGCTGGGTACAAGGCAGCCCGAGATCTACGGCTCGGTCACATTGGCCGAAATCGAGGCGCTCTGCGCCGAGACCGCCGCCGAGCTCGGAGTCTCGATCGAATGCGCGCAATCCAACCACGAAGGCGCGCTGGTGGATGCGATCCACGCCGCGCGCGCGCGCCATGATGGGATCGTGCTCAATGCCGGCGCCTATACCCATACGTCGATCGCGCTGATGGATGCGATTTCCTCGGTCGGCCTGCCGGTGATCGAGCTGCACCTGTCCAATATCCATGCCCGCGAGGATTTTCGCGCGCGCTCCTACATCGCCCGGGTGGCGCTCGCCCAGATCTGCGGGCTCGGCCCGGCCGGCTATCCGCTGGCCATCCGCGCCCTGGTGCAGCACCTGGAAAGCTGAGCCATGATTGCCGCGATTCACTACCTGGACCGGCTTGGTCGCATCACCAAGGTCGAGGAAGTCTGGCAGATGTTCTGCGCCGAGATGGACCGCTTCGGCTTCGACCGGCTGATCTACGGCTACAACCGCTTCGGCACCGAGCACAGTATCGGCCCCTGGGAGGATGCGCTGATCCTGAGCAATATCGACCGGGACTATCTGAAGAAGTTCATCGAGGAAGAATATTACCTGCACGCGCCGCTCTCCAAATGGGCCATGCACAATACCGGTGCGCGCCCCTGGGCGGTCGAGGAGACCGCCCCCGACGATCCGCTGGAAGCGCGGGTGCTGGCGCTGAACAAGGCTTACGGGCTTCTGGCCGGCTATTCGATCTCCTTTGCCCCCCCTGCCCCGCGCGCGCGCGCCATCCTCTCCATGTGCGCCCGGCCGGGGCTGACGCAGCCGGAAGTCAATGCGCTGTGGGAGCGCGACGGCCTGCTGATCTCGGTGATTGCCAACATGACCCACCTGAAGATCATCTCGCTGCCGCACATGAACGAACGCGCCCGCCTGACCCCGCGCCAGCAGGAAGTGCTGAACTGGGTGGCCGACGGCAAGACCTGCCAGGACATCGCCACCATCATGGGGGTGAGCATGGGCACGGTGGAAAAGCACCTGCGCCTCGTGCGCGAGAAGCTCAACGTGGAGACCACGCCCCAGGCGGTGCTGAAGGCCTCGTTCTGGAATCAGATGTTCGTGGTCAAGGTCTGAGGCCTCGGAAACCCCGCCGAAAACAACCATGGGTGGTGCGTGGGGGCGAAAATGGTAAGGTTTCCCCTACTTTTCCCGAAAGCCGCCTTCTGGCACCCTGTCCGTGTTCCGTGAGTGGTGGCATTGTGCCATGGAACTTCGGGCCGCCGAGCCGCTGCAATTTCAACGGCGAAGCGCCTTGCCGGGCAACCGGGTCGGATGCGGCGGTGCATTTTCGCCGCCGCTCCGGCGACGGCCGGCACTCTTCCCCGGGTCGCTCCTGTCCCAAAGGCGATCCACAATTCGGGCGGCGCCAGCTTCTGCCGGTGCCGCCCTTTTTATCAATCCACGGAGCTGGCAGGCCCGAATCTCATGCCCCCTGCCCCATTTTCCGGTGCCACGATTTTTCGCAGAAAAATCGTCGCGCTCAGCCGCCCATGGTCTTGGCGACTTCGGCGGCGAAGTCTTCGGCCTTCTTCTCGATGCCTTCGCCCACTTCCATGCGCACATAGCCGAGGATCTCGGCGCCGGCTGCCTTGGCGGCCTTTTCCACACTCAGGTCCGGGTCGATCACGAAGGCCTGGCCCAGGAGCGTGTTTTCGGCGAAGAACTTGCGCATCCGCCCCTCGATCATCTTTTCGATCACCTGTTCGGGCTTGCCGCTTTCGCGGGCCTGCTCGGTGAGGATGCTGCGTTCCTTTTCCACCAGCGCCGGGTCGAGCGATTCGACATTCAGCGCCTGCGGGTTGGCGGCGGCCACATGCATGGCGATCTGGCGGCCAAATTCCTCGTCGCCGCCCCTGAGCGCCACCAGCACGCCGATCTTGCCCATGTTCGGGGCGACCGGGTTGTGGATGTAGCTGGCCACGATGTCGCCGCTGACGCCGGCCATGCGGCGCAGGGACATGTTCTCGCCGATCCGGGCGATGGCGTCGGTGATGACTTCGCTGACCGGCTTGCCGTTCAGTTCGGCCGCCGACAGGGCGTCCACGTCCTCGACGCCGAGCGCGGCCTGGGCGATGGCCCCGACCATTTCCTGGAACTCGGCGTTCTTGGCCACGAAATCGGTCTCGGAATTGACCTCGACGGCGACGCCCTTGCCGCCTTCGACCGCGATGGCCACGAGGCCTTCGGCGGCGGTGCGCCCGGATTTCTTGGCGGCCTTGGCCAGCCCCTTGGTGCGCAGCCAGTCCACGGCGGCTTCCATGTCGCCGTCGGTCTCGACCAGGGCCTTCTTGGCGTCCATCATGCCCGCGCCGGTCATCTCGCGCAGTTCTTTCACCATTTTAGCTGTGATGGCCATTTCGGTTCTCCTCGGAATAACGGTTGACGCAGGCGCCGGAGCGCCCGCGGATCTTTTCGGGTAATGCTCCGCCGGGCCGGGTCAGGCTTCGGACTTGGCCTCGGCTTCGCTCTCGGCCTCTGCAGCCGGCGCTTCCTCGGTGGGGGTCTCTTCGGCGGGCGCCTCTTCCGAGGCCACCTCTTCGGCCACGGCCTCCTCGGCCGGCGCCTCTTCCATGGCGCCGATGTCGATTCCGGCGGCGCCCATCTGCGCGCTCATCCCGTCGAGCGCGGCACGCGCGGCAAGGTCGGTATAGAGCGCGATGGCGCGCGAGGCGTCGTCATTGCCGGGGATGACGTGATCGATCCCGTCCGGGGCGCAATTGGTATCGACCACGGCGACCACGGGGATGCCCAGCTTGTTGGCCTCGGCCACGGCGAGGGCTTCCTTGTTGACGTCGATCACGAAGAGCAGGTCCGGCAGGCCGCCCATCTCGCGGATGCCGCCGAGCGAGGCCTGCAGCTTGGCCTGCTGGCGCTGCATGCCCAGGAGCTCCTTCTTGGTCAGGCCCTCGCCACCCTCGGCCAGCCGCTTGTCGAGCTCGTCGAGGCGCTTGATCGACTGCGAGACGGTCTTCCAGTTGGTGAGCGTGCCGCCGAGCCAGCGGTGGTTCATGTAATATTGCGCGCTCTTCTCGGCCGCGTCCGCGATCGCCGCCGAAGCCTGGCGCTTGGTGCCGACGAACAGCACCCGGCCGCCCTTGGCCACCGTGTCGCGGATCACCTGCAGGGCCTGGTCGAGCAGGGGCACGGTCTTGGTCAGGTCGATGATGTGGATGCCGTTGCGCGCGCCGTAGATATATTCGGCCATGCGCGGATTCCAGCGCTGGGTCTGGTGGCCGAAGTGAACGCCGGCTTCGAGCAGCTGGCGCAGGGTGAATTCAGGCAGGGCCATGAACGTTTCCTTTCCGGTTTCTAGCCTTTGACAGGGGAGTGAGGGCGAGCGCCCCAACCGGTGGACCAGACGGGATTTCTCCCCGCAAGGCCCGCCCCTGCCGGTGGATTGAGTGGCGCGCATATAGCATGGCCGGCGCCGGATGCAAGGGAAAACTGCGCGCCGGTACCGAATGCTTGAACCGGTGGAAATTCCCCTGGCGCGGGGATATGTCTCTTCGCTTTCCGGCCCGGCACCCGGGATCGCCATGAAGCCTCACGCCTGCACCCCAGTCAGCCGGTATGGCCGTGATCCGCCCTGCCGCAGGGGGGCCTTGCCCCCCGCGCCTGCGGCGCTCCCCCCAGGATATTTTTGAACAGAAGAAGAGGGGGCCGCATGGGGCTGGCAGCGACCTTTGCGATTGACGCGCGTGGCCGGGCTTGTCATTGAAGGCAGATGGGCGGGCAGGCGGATATTCTGTGCATCGGCAGCGTGTTGTGGGACGTGATCGGGCGTTCGCCGGCGCCGATGCGCATGGGCGCGGATGTGCCCGGGCGCATCTCGCGTCTGCCCGGGGGCGTGGCGCTCAACATCGCCATGACGCTGGCGCGTTTCGGGATGCGGCCGGCGGTGCTTACCGCGATCGGGCGCGACGAGGCGGGCGAGGAGCTTCTGGCCGCCTGCGCGCGGGCGGGGATCGAGACCGCCCATGTGCACCGCCCCGCGGGCCTCTCCACCGATATCTACATGGCGATCGAGGGCGCGGGCGGGCTGGTGGCGGCGATTGCCGATGCCCATTCGCTGGAGGCGGCGGGCGATGCCATTCTCGCCCCGCTGGAAGATGGGCGGCTGGGCAGCCGCTCCGCGCCCTGGGCCGGCCTCATCGCCCTTGACGGCAACCTCACCGAGGCGCTGCTGGCCGATATTGCCAACCGCGAGAGCTTTCGGCGCGCCGATCTGCGCGTGGCTCCGGCGAGCCCCGGCAAGGCGCGCCGGCTGGTGCCGCTCCTGGGTCATCCCGGCGCCACGCTCTATGTGAATTGCGAGGAGGCCGGGCTGATCGCCGGCACCGAGCCGGCCAGCGCCGCCGAGGGGGCCGGGGCGCTGCTGGCGGCCGGCGCGCGCCGGGTGCTGGTGACCGACGGGGCCAATGGCGCGGCCGAGGGCGGGCCGGAGGGGATCCGCTTCGCCCCTGCCCCGCGCGTCAGCGTGACCCGCGTGACCGGGGCGGGCGATACCTTCATGGCCGCCCATATCGCCGCCGAAGCCGCCGGGGCCGCGCCATTGGCCC
>JALWTH010000011.1 GCA_027082975.1 Paracoccaceae bacterium
CGGAATGCCGCCACGGATCGGAAAGGCCAGCCCGGCCGCCTCCGAGATCAGCTCCTGCGCCTCGGCATCGTATTTCAGCCGGGAATGCGTCACCGGGCAGACCAGCGCTTCCAGCATATGCGGGTCAAAGGCCCTGGGCTCTGATTTCTCGGCTTCCACGTTCCCGACCTCAGGCGAAAATCATCGAAGACAGCTTGCGCCGCCCGTTCAGCACCAGCGGATCCTTGGGGTCGAGCGCGTCGAAAATGGTGAAAAGCTGCGCCTTGGCCGCCCCGTCGTTCCACTCGCGGTCGCGGCGGAAAAGCTCCAGCAATTCGTCGATCGCCCCTTCGGCATCACCCGCCGCATTCAGCGCCACGGCGAGGTCGAAGCGCGCCTGGTGGTCGTCCGGGTTGGCGGCGAGCTTTGCGCGCAGGTCCTCGATCGGCCCGGCTTCGGCGGCCTGGCGGGCCAGCGTGATCTGTGCGCGCACCGCTTCGATCTCCTGCGCGTTGGCGATTTCGGCCGGTGCGCCATTGAGCACCGCTTCGGCCTGCTCCACCTCGTTCAGCGCCAGATGGGCGCGGGCTAGGCCGGCATAGGCGGCGGCGTTCTTGCCATCGGCCTCGAGCACGGCGGCAAAGGTCTGCGCGGCATCGGCGGCGGCGCCGTTTTCCAGCATCTCCTCGGCGGCGGCCAGTGCTTCGGCCAGCGGCCCGCTGCTGGCGCCGAGCGCGGCGATCTTGTCAACAAAGCGCTGCACCTCCGAGGGCGGCAGCGCGCCCTGAAAGCCATCCACCGGCTGGCCGTCCTTGAAGGCATAGACGGTGGGGATCGACTGCACCCTCAGCTGGGCCGCCACCTGCTGGTTTTCGTCCACGTTGACCTTGATCATCCGCACCTTGCCCCCGGCGGCTTCCACCGCGGCTTCCAGCGCCGGGCCAAGCGTCTTGCACGGCCCGCACCAGGGCGCCCAGAAATCGACGATGATCGGCACCTCCTTCGAGGCCTCGATCACGTCTTCGACAAAGGTTGCTTCCGATATGTCCTTGACCAGCGGCGCACCGCCCGCGCCGCTTTCTGCATTTCCTGCATTGAGTTCCAGCATGACCGGCTCCTTGAATACCCGAATATCCGTGTTGGAGCCTATATGCGCCTTTGGCGGACGGTTTTAAAGAGGTTTCGCCGCGCGTTTCAGATCGGATCCCAGCTGAAAATGTCCGCCGTCCGCTCCAGCCCGTAAAACGAAGGCTTGAGCCCCGGCAGCGCATGTTCCAGCACGCTTTCGGGTGTCCAGCCCTCGCTGCGCTGCATCCCCCGCAGGGGGCGCGACTGGCCCATGAGAAAGATCTCGTTGCCCCGCACGGCGAAGACCTGCCCGCTCACATCCGCCGCCCGGTCCGAGGCCAGCGCGGTCACCATCACCGCCACCTTGTCCGGGGTCATCTGCCGGAGCTTCTCCACCCGTGCCTTCTGCTCCGGCGTGTCGGTGGGGATGGATCCGATCATCCGGCTCCAGGCAAAGGGGGCGATGCAGTTCGAGCGCACGTTGTAGCGCGCCATGTCCAGCGCGATCCCCTTGGACAGGCCGACGATTCCGAGCTTGGCGGCCATGTAATTGGCCTGGCCGACATTGCCGATCAGTCCCGAGGTCGAAGTCATGTGGACGAAACAGCCAGAGCCCTGGGCGCGAAAGATTTCGGCGGCGTTGCGGGCGACATTGAAGGCGCCTTTCAGATGCACGGCGATGACGTTGATGAAGTCCTCCTCCGCCATCTTGTGAAAGATGCGGTCGCGCAGGATGCCGGCATTGTTGACCACGATATCCAGCCCGCCAAAGGCCTCGAGCGCCTGCGCCACCATCTCGCCCGCCTGGGCGTAATCGGAGACCGAGCCGAGATTGGCCACCGCCTCGCCGCCAGCATCGGCGATCTCGGCCGCCACGCTGCGCGCGGGGGTGTCGTCACCGCCGCTGCCGTCTCCCTCCACGCCGAGATCGTTGACCACCACCCGCGCCCCGTGCGCGGCCATCATCCGTGCAATCGCGCGCCCGACCCCGCGCCCGGCCCCGGTCACCAGCGCCACCTTGCCTTTCAGCAATCTTGTGTCCATCGCCTCAACTCCCTTTCCACAAGCCATTTCCTGCCCTAACCTGAGCCTGCAGCGGATTCTCCGTTTGCGGACTTGCTTAAATTAGCATACCAGTACTACAATACCTGAAAAGGGATTGAAAGTGGTTTGGGAGGGCCGCCTTCATGGACACATCCAGGATTTACAACGCAGCCACCGCGCTGCTGGATGCCAATATCGAGCGCGGATATGGCGACAAGCCCGCATTCATCGATTCCACCCGCACCCTGACCTATCGCGACTTGCAGCGCGAAAGCTGCAAGGTGGCCAACATGCTCACCGCGCTGGGCGTGGCGCGCGAGGTGCGCGTGGCGCTGCTCCTGCATGACACGGTGGCCTATCCGGCGGTGTTCTGGGGGGCGATCCGGGCCGGGATCGTGCCGGTCTGCCTCAATACCCTGCTCACCGCCGAGCAATACCGCTACATGCTCGAAGACAGCCGCGCCCAGGTGCTGATCGTCTCTGAGCCGCTGCTGGAAGTGGTCGCACCGCTGCTCGACGACCTGCCGGCGCTCAAGCATGTGATCGTCGATGGCGGCGAGGGCGAGCGCCCGCGCCTGGCCGAACTCATGGCCGAGGCCTCCGACAGCTTCGAGACCGCCCCGACCAACCCGGACGAGACCGCCTTCTGGCTCTATTCTTCCGGCTCCACCGGCGCGCCCAAGGGGGTGCGCCACGTGCATACCTCGCCGCAATATATCGCCGATACCTACGGGAAAAACGTGCTCGGCATCCGCCATGATGACGTGTGCTTCTCTGCCGCCAAGATCTTCTTTGCCTACGGGCTGGGCGCCTCCATGGCGCTGCCCATGTCGGTGGGGGCGACCACGGTGCTGCTCACCGGGCGGCCCACGCCCGAGTCGGTGCTCGAGACCATGCACGCCCACAACCCGACCCTGTTCTTCGGCGTGCCCACGCTTTATGCCGCCATGCTGGCCGACGAGAACTGCACCCCCGAAAATGCGTCCAACGCCCTGCGCCTGTGCATCTCTGCCGGCGAGGCCCTGCCCGAGGATATCGGCCACCGCTGGGAGGCGCGCATGGGGGTGCCGATCCTCGACGGGATCGGCTCCACAGAGATGCTGCATGTCTTTCTGTCGAACCGCCCCGGCGATATCCGCTACGGCACGTCGGGCCGCGAATTCGAAGGCTACCGGCTGAAGCTGGTCGATGAAGACGGCAACGAGGTGGCCGATGGCGAGCTCGGCGAATTGCTGGTCTCGGGCGACAGCGCCGGCGACGGCTACTGGAACCAGCGCGCCAAGAGCCGCGCCACCTTTCAGGGGCTGTGGGTGCGCACCGGCGACAAGTATACCCGCGATTCCGAGGGGTACTATCACTATTGCGGGCGCACCGACGACATGTTCAAGGTCTCCGGGCGCTGGACCTCGCCCTTCGAGATCGAACAGGCGCTGGTGGCCCATGACGCGGTGCTTGAGGCCGCCGTGGTCGCCCATCACGAGGGCGACGGGCTGATCAAGCCCAAGGCCTTTGTCATCCTCACCGAGGGCCAGCCGCCATCCGAAGCGCTGTTCGAGGAGCTGAAAGCCCACGTCAAGCAAGCCGTGGGAGTCTGGAAATACCCGCGCTGGATCGAGGTGCTGGATGAACTGCCCAAGACCGCAACCGGCAAGATACAGCGCTTCAAGCTCAGGCGCTGCTGAAGGAGCTTCACAATGCTGGAAATCGTGATCCTCGGCCGGGGCGGGCAGGGCGCTCAGACGGCCGGCAACCAACTGGCGCGCGCGCTGTTCGACGAGGGGCTGTTCGTGCAGGTCTTTGCCACCTATGGCGGCGCGCGGCGCGGCACGCCGGTGGCCTCTTCGCTGCGCGCCGATACCCGACCGATCCGCCTGCGCTCCGATATCACCCGGGCAGACGCGCTGCTGTGCTTTGACGAAAGCCTGCTGAACGAAGCGTTTCTCAGGCGCGGGCGAGAGGGCGCGCTGGTGGTGGTGAACTCGGCCCGCGAGGCGGCGGATTTCACGGTGGCGGACCGGCGGATCGTCCCGCTGGACGGGCGCGCCATCGCCCGGCGCAATGACATGGGCAAGGTGGTGAACTCCGCCCTGCTGGGAGGCTTTGCCGCCGCTCTCGGCCAGCCGGCGCTTGAAAGCATCTGCGCGGTGATCGAGCAGACCGCCCCGGCAAAGGTCGCCCAGAACCTCGCCGCCTGCCGCGAGGCCCATGCGCTGGTCGCCGGGCAGCTGGAGGAAATGGCATGAACAAGCAGGCGCTCTCCCCGCTCTGGACCCACCTCACCAGCGAGGGCAACAGGACCGGTACCTGGCGCGCCGCCCTGCCGCGCTATCAGGACCAGCCCTCGCCCTGCCTCGGCGCCTGCCCCGTCTCCGGGCGCATCGCCACATGGATCGGCCATGTGGAGGATGGCGACCTGCGCGCCGCCTGGGAGGTGCTGAGTGATAACAACCCGTTTCCCGCCATCGCCGGGCGCATCTGTCACCACCCCTGCGAGACCGCCTGCAACCGCGCGCAGCTGGATGAAACCGTGAGCATCTGCGCGCTGGAGCGCCATGTGGGCGATGCGGCCCTGGCGGCGGGCTGGGGGTTTGCGGCCGGGCCTGAGCGGGGCGTTTCGGTCGCCGTGATCGGCGGCGGGCCGGCCGGGCTGTCGGCCGCCTATCAGCTGCGCCGGGCGGGCATTGCCGTCACGCTCTACGAGGCGCGCGAGGCGCTGGGCGGGCTGATGCGCTACGGCATCCCCTCCTACCGGCTGGCGCGCGAAGTGCTGGAGGGCGAGATCGCCCGGATCACCGCCATGGGGATCGACCTGCGGCTCGGGGCCGGGGTGGAGGATGCCGCCGCGCTCGAAGCCCTCGCCGAGGCGCATGACGCGGTGTTCCTCGCCACCGGCGCGAGCCTGCCCAAGCGCTTGCCGGGGCTGGATTACGAGGCCGGGTTCGTCGTCGATTCCGCGGCCTTTCTCGCCGCGCCGGAAAGCGAGCAGAAGGCCATGACCGGCGCCCATGTACTGGTGATCGGCGGCGGCTCGGCGGCGATGGACGTGGCCCGCACCGCCCGGCGGCTGGGGCGCAGGGTGACGGTGATGACGCTCGAGCCCGAGGGGCGGTTGCCCGCCCAGCAGGTCGAGCTCGAGGAGGCGGCCGAGGAGGGCGTGGCCTTCATCACCGGCGCGATGCTGAAGGCAGCGGAAGGGGGCGAAACAGTCACTATCGCAGCGGTTAGGGTCACATTCAAACCCGGCGAGACACGCGGGCAGTTCAGTGTCAATGAGATCACGGACAGCGCCTTCACCCTTGCCTGCGACACGATCATCCCCGCCATCGGGCAGGATGCCGACCTCGCCCGCTGGGGCACGGTTCTGGGCACGGATGGGCCGGTGGTGGGCCGGCGCGCCGGGCGCATCCGGGCCGGGGGCGACGTGGCGAGCATGGAGCGTTTCGTGACCCATGCGATCGGCATGGGCAAGGAAGCCGCGCGCGAGATCATTGCCGAGCTTGCCCCTGACGCGCCGCTCTCCGCCCCGCTCCCCGGCCCGCTGGTGGAGTATGCGCGCATCAACACCGCCTACCACCCCGGCCACCCCCGCGCCCGCCAGCCCAGCGCGCCGCTGCCCAAGCGCCTCGAGAGCTTTGCCGAGGTGCAGCAGCCGCTCCCCGCCGAGGCGGCCCGGCGCGAGGCGGAGCGCTGCTTTTCCTGCGGTACCTGCATCCACTGCGACAATTGCTACCTCTACTGCCCGGACATGGCGATCACCCGGCTGTTTCCGGGCTACGAGGTCAAGACCGATTACTGCAAGGGCTGCGGGCTCTGCGTGGCCGAATGCCCCACCGGGGCCATTCACATGCGGGAGGATACCCCATGAACCGGATGCTGAACGACGACCTGCAACTTCTCAACGGCAATCACGCGGTCGCCTGGGGGGTGCGGCTGGCCGGGCCCGACGTGGCGCCGGTCTATCCGATCACCCCGCAGACGCCGATCCTCGAAAAGCTGATCGCCTTTCAGGCCGAGGGGAAGTTTGACTGCGACCTGCTCACCCCCGAGAGCGAGCACAGCGCCATGGCCGCCGCCGTGGCGGCCTCTGCCACCGGGGCGCGGGTATTTACCGCGACTTCCAGCCAGGGGCTGATGCTGATGCACGAGCTTCTGCATTATGCCTCCGGCGCGCGGATGCCGATCGTGATGTTCAATGTCAACCGCACCCCCGCCGCGCCCTGGGGCTTCTGGCCGGACCAGACCGACAGCCTCTCCCAGCGCGATACCGGCTGGGTGCAGCTTTACAGCGAGCACCCGCAGGAGAGCCTCGATACGGTGGTGCAGGCCTTTCGCATCGCCGAAGGCTGCGAATTGCCGGTGATGGTGAACCACGATGCCTTTTATGTGAGCCACGCGGTCGAGCCGGTAAGCGTGCCGGAGGCGGAGGCGGTGCGGGACTTCCTGCCGCGCCGGGAACGCTCGCTGTGGCTCGACACGGGGCTCGGCCGCTCCATCGGCGCGCCTGCCGGGCAGGAGGCCTGGCACGCCTCGCGCCGCGAGATGGATGCGGCCATGGCGCGGGTCGAAGGGCTGACGCGCGAGGCGGGCAGGCTCTGGGGCGAGGCCACCGGGCGGGTCTATGACGTGCTGGAAGCATATCGCATGGAGGGGGCTCAGCTTGCCTTCGTCACCATGGGCAGCATGGCCGGCACCGCGCGCGAAGCGGTGGATGCGCTGCGCGAGGCGGGGCTTGCCGCCGGGCTGGTGCGGCTGCGCCTGTTTCGCCCCCTGCCCGCCGAGGCCCTGCGCGCGGCGCTTGCCGATATCCCCGTGGCGCTGGTGCTCGACCGCAATTTCTCGCCGGGCATGGGCGGGATCGTGCATCAGGAGCTTGCCGCCGCGCTTTACGGCCATGATGGGCCGCGCCTGCACGGCTTTCTCGCCGGGGTGGGCGGGATCAACGTGCCGGTGGAGCGGCTGGTGGCGCTGGCGCGCGAATACCGCGACGCCGCCCCGACCCATGCACCGATCTGGCTGGAGTGAGAGAGATGGACATTTCCCGATACGAAGACCACGGCCAGTTCTGCTCCGGCCACGCGGCCTGCGGCGGCTGTGTCGAGGCGCTGACCATGCGGGTGATCCTGAACGAGATCGGCCCGGACGCGGTGGGGGTGGTGGCGCCGTCCTGCACGGCGGTGATCCTCGGGGGTTATCCGACCAGTTCGGCGCGCATCCCGTTCATCCACGGGTTGATCGAGACCGCCGCCGCCATGGGCACCGGGGTCAAGCGCGGGCTCGCCGCGCAGGGCAAGGGCGACACCACGGTGGTCTGTTTCGCCGGCGACGGCGGCACCTATGACATCGGCATCCAGGCGCTTTCCTCCGCCGCCGAGCGCAATGAGGACATCCTCTATGTCTGCTTCGACAACGAGGGCTACATGAATACCGGCGGGCAGAAGTCCTCTTCCACGCCCCACGGCGCGGCCACCGGCTCGACCCCGCTGGGCAAGGCGACGGTGAAGAAGAACCTGATCGAGATCATGGCCGCCCACCGCATCCCCTATATCGCCACCGCCAGCCCGTCGCACCTCGCCGACCTCGCGGCCAAGGTCCGCAAGGCCAGGGCGATCCGTGGCATGAAGGTGCTGATCGTGGTGATCCCCTGCCTGCCCGGCTGGGGGGTCGCGGACGACTCGGCGGTGCGGGTCGCGCGCCTGGCGGTGGAGAGCGGGGTGTTTCCGCTCTTGGAGGTCGAGGACGGCGTGACTTGGCGAATCGCCAGCGACAAGACCCGTCCGATAGACGCCTATCTCGCAGGCCAGAAGCGCTACCGACACCTGAGCGATGGCGAGAGGGAGGCGCTTCAGGCGGAAGTGGATGCCGGCTTTGCCCGGCTGAAGGCGCTGGAGGCAATCAACCCCGGCTGAGCGCATTTTTGTCTCGATATGTTACAAAAATCCAGCTATTCTGAAAATGAGTAACACATTCCCAGTGCAGCGAGGGCGAAATGAGCGAGAAACTGGAAGTCGGCACCTCCGAGAGCCGCAAGGTCACCATCGACAAGGACCGCACCATCGGCTTCATGGGCGAAGAGGGGCGGGTCTATGCCACCCCGAGCCTGGTCCATGACATCGAGCATACCTGCCGCGACATGATCGTGGCGCGCCTGCCCGAGGGGCAGGACAGCGTGGGCACGATCGTCAACATCGCCCATCTGGCCCCCACCCTGCTGGGCCAGGAAGTGGAGATCACCGTCACCGTGGCCGAGCTGGAGGGCCGGCGGGTGGCGCTGGACGTGGTGGCGAAGGATGCGCTCGACACGATCTGCAAGGGCCGCCACGAGCGCTTCATCGTCGATGTGGACAAGACCGTGGAGCGGCTCAGGGCCAAGGCCGCGAAGCTGGCGGGCTAGGCGATGAAGACCTCGGTTGCCTCCTATTGCTACCAATGCGTCGCCGGGCCGGACCTGATGCGGGTCGATATCGAGGACGGCGTGCCGGTGGGCATCCGCCCCAGCGAGGCGGCCGAGGCGATCCACCCGGCCCATGGCAAGGTCTGCGTCAAGGCTTTCGGCCTGATCCAGAAGACCAACAACCCGCACCGGATCAAGACCCCGATGCTGCGCACCAATCCGAAAAAGGGCCGCGGCGAGGATCCGGGCTGGAAGCCGGTCAGCTGGGACGAGGCGCTGGGGCTGATCTGCGCGCGGCTGAACGCGGTGCGCGAAAAGGGCCTTCTGGACGAAAGCGGCTTTCCCCGCGTGGCGGCGAGCTTTGGCGGCGGCGGCACGCCGACTTCCTATATGGGCACGTTTCCGGCCTTTCTCGCCGCCTGGGGGCCGGTGGACATGTCTTTCGGCTCCGGTCAGGGGGTCAAGTGCTACCACTCCGAGCATCTCTACGGCGAGTTCTGGCACCGCGCCTTTACCGTCTGCCCGGATACGCCGCTGGTGGAATACATCATCAGCTTCGGCGCCAATGTCGAGGCTTCCGGCGGGGTCTGCGGGGTGCGCCGCCATGCCGATGCTCGCGACCGGGGGGCGAAGCGGGTGCAGGTGGAGCCGCACCTGTCGGTCACCGGGGCGTGCAGCGCCGAGTGGGTGCCGATCCGGCCCAAGACCGACCCGGCCTTCATGTTCGCGCTGGTGCATGTGCTGCTGCACGAGGTCGAGCGCGCGCGCCTCGATCTGCCGTTTCTCAAAGAGCGCTCTTCCTCGCCCTATCTGGTGGCGGAAAACGGCTACTACCTGCGCGACCCCGAGACCCGCAAGCCGCTGATCTGGGATCGGAAAAGGGGCCAGGCCGTGCCCTTTGACACCGAGGGCGCGGACCCGGCGCTGGAGGGCAGCTTCACCGCTTCGGGGCTCGAGATCGGCCCGGACGATACCGAGTGGCGGCACGAAAACGCCCCGGTCCAGACTGCCTTCGCCAAGCTGGTCGAGCATGTCGCCCCCTACAGCCCCGAATGGGCCGGCGAGATCTGCGACGTGCCCGCCGAGACCATCCGCAAGGTGGCGTTCGACTATCTCGACCACGCGCGGGTCGGGGCGACCACCATGGTGGACGGGCAGGAAATGCCCCTGCGCCCGGTGGCGATCAGCCTGGGCAAGACCGTCTCCAACGGCTGGGGCGGCTACGAATGCACCTGGGCGCGCACCCTGATGGCGGTGCTGGTGGGCGCGCTCGAAGTGCCCGGCGGCACGCTGGGCACCACGGTGCGGCTGAACCGTCCGGCCGACAATCGCTGGTCCAGCGTGGTCCCCGGCCCGGACGGCTTCATGAATTACCCGATGAACCCGACGAAGAAGGGCGAATGGGTCGAATCCGGCCCCTCGCGCCACGCCCACCAGACCCTGGTGCCGCTGGCGGCCAATTCCCCGTGGAGCCAGGCGCTTGGCCCCACCCATCTGGCATGGATGTGGCAGGGCAAGGGAGCCGAGCACCTGCCCAAGCCGACGCCGCCCGACGTGTGGTTCGTCTATCGCACTAATCCGGCGATCAGCTTCTGGGATACCGGCAAGGTCGAGGACGCCATCGCCAATTTCCCCTTCACCGTCGCCTTTGCCTATACGCTCGACGAGACCAACCACATGGCTGACGTGCTGCTGCCCGAATGCACCGATCTGGAGGGGCTGCAACTGATCCGCATCGGCGGCTCCAAATATATCGAGCAATTCTGGGACCATCAGGGCTTTGCCCTGCGTGACCCGGCGGCGAAGCCGATGGGTGAGGCGAAGGATTTCACCTGGATTTCCACCCAGCTTGCCAAGGGCACCGGGCTTCTGGAGAAATACAACGCCGCCATCAATCGCGGCGCCCACGGCGTGCGGCTCTATGGCGAGGGCTGGGATCACTCGCTGGAGCCGGGCGAAGAGCACGGGGTGGAAGAAATCTGGGACGCCACCTGCCGCGCCGCCTCGGCCGAACTGACCGGGGGCGAGGCGCATGACGGGCTCGAATATTTTCGCGAGCATGGCTTCCGCACCCGGCCGTTTCCCCGCGCGCGCTGGTATCTCTACCCGGCCATGGTCGAGCAGGGCCTGCGCTTCGAGCTGCCCTATCAGGAGCGGCTCAAGCGCATCGGCGCCGAGCTTGGCGCCCGCCTGCACGAAAAGGGCATCACCTGGTGGGACCGGCAATTGCGCGAATACGAGCCGCTGCCGCATTACCAGGACCTGCCCGGCCTGTGGAGCCAGGCGCTTGAGGAAGCCTATGACGTCAGGATCGGCGATTATCCCTTCTGGCTGCTCACCGCGCGCTCCATGCAATACAGCTGGGGCGGCAATGTCGCGATCCAGATGATCCACGAAGTCGCCGCCAATGTCGCCGGTCATGGCGGCGTGGTGATGAACCCGCAGGCGGCGGCGCGGCTGGGGGTGGAGGAGGGCGACGTGGTGCGCATCCTCTCGCCCAGCGCCGAGACCAGCGGCAGGGCGATCCTGCGCCAGGGTATCCGCCCCGACACGCTGCTGATGATCGGCCAGTTCGACCACTGGAAGACCCCCTTTGCCGCCGGGCACAGGGCCCCGAGCATGAATGCGCTCACGCCCATGCTCATGGCCCTGACCGACGCCACCGGCTCCGGCGCCGACCTGGTGCGGGTGCGGGTCGAGAAGGGGGGCCGGCCATGACCCGCTGGGCGATCACCGTCGATCTCTCCCGCTGCGTGGGCTGCCAGACCTGCACATCCTCGTGCAAGCACGCCAATGCCACCGCGCCGGGCGTGCAATGGCGCAAGGTGCTGGATTTCGAGGTCGGCAGCTTCCCGGACGTGGCGCGGGCCTTTGTCCCGGTGGGCTGCATGCACTGCGAAGAGCCTTCCTGCCTCGAAGTCTGCCCCTCCACCGCCACCCGCAAGCGCGATGACGGGATCGTGACGATCGACTACGACATCTGCATCGGCTGCTCCTATTGCATCGTCGCCTGCCCCTACCAGGCACGCTACCGTGTGGATGCGCCCGAGCCCGCCTATGGAAGGGGCCGGCAGATGCGCCACGAGGCGGTCAGGGCGGATCCGAAGCGGCTGGGGGTGGCGCAGAAATGCACCCTTTGCGCCGACCGGATCGACAGCGGCCTTGCCACCGGGCTGGTGCCGGGGCTGGACGAGGCGGCGACGCCCGCCTGCGTCGCATCCTGCATCTCCGGCGCCCTGCAGATGGGCGATCTGGATGACCCCGAGAGCAATGTCTCGCAGCTATTGCGCGAACATGCGCATAGCCGGATGCACGAGGATCTGGGCAACGGGCCGGGCTTTTATTACCTGCATGAGCGCGCCGGCCCCGATGCCGCGCCCGCCGGCCCGCCGCCCATGGCCGAAGACCCGCCCGGCCTCGCCGCCGTCTCGCCCAGGCTGCAGACCCAATGGGACTGGCGCGCGGCGATGAACTTCATACTGGGCGGCTCCGGCACCGGGCTGTTTGCGGCCAACATGCTCGCGGGGCCGTCCTCATGGTGGATTGCCCTTCTGGCGCTGGCCATGGTGGGCGTCGGGCTGGCCCATGTCTGGGCCGAGATCGGCAAGCCCTGGCGCTTTCTCAATGTCTATCGCCACCCGCAGATGAGCTGGATGACCCGCGAGGCGATGATTGCCCTGCCGTTCTTCGCCCTTGGCGGGCTGGGCTGGCTGATGGGGGTGGCGGGCCTCGGCCCGGCGCGGCTGGCTGGCGCGGCGGGGGCGCTGTTCGCGCTGGGCTTCCTCTATGCACAGGGGCGCATCCTCAGGGCGGCCAAGGGCATCCCGCTCTGGCGCCGCCCCGAGATCGTGGCGCTGATCCTGGCAACCGGCCTTGCCGAAGGCGCGGGCCTGCTGGCTGCGCTGCTGGTGGCGCTGGAATGGCCCGTGCCCGGCTGGCTTCCCGGCGCCCTGGTCCTGCTGCTGGGGCTGCGTTTCGTCGCCTGGCGGCGCTTCCGCACGCACATCCGCCGGGACGGCGCCCCGACCAAGGCCATCGCCGCGCTCAACGCCTGCCCGGCCCTGACCTTCGCCCCCCAGGCGGCGCTGGCGGCACTGACGCTTGTCGCCCTCCTGCCCCTCTGGGCGCCGGTCGGCGAACTGGCGCTGTTCCTCGCCGGGCTCGGGGCGGCGGCGAGCGGCTGGGCCTTCAAGTACAATCTCATCACCAGGGCGGCCTATGACCAGGGTTATGCCCTCAACAGAATGCCAGCCCGGGGAGCGGGGAAGTCGCGCGCAGGGCTCCAGCCGGGCTGGACCAGAGCCTGACGGGTGAGGACGCGGGCAGCAAGGGAGGAAAAGAGGGATGAGCGAAGCACCCGATTTCATGTTTGACCGCGAGACCGAGACCATGCCGCGCAAGGCGCTTGCCGAGCTTCAGGCCGAGCGCCTGCGCTGGTCGCTCGAGCGCGCCTACGAGCATGTGCCCCATTACCGGCAAGCCTTCGACGCGGCGGGGGTGAAGCCCGGCCGGCTCAGGACCATCGCCGACATCCGCCACTTTCCCTTTACCGTGAAAACCGATCTGCGCGACAATTACCCCTTTGCGATGTTCGCCCAGCCGGTCAATACGCTCGCGCGCATCCATGCTTCTTCCGGCACCACCGGCAAGCCCACGGTGGTGGGTTATACCAAGGCCGACGTGGAGCGCTGGGGCGACCTGATGGCGCGTTCGCTCGCCTGTATCGGCGCGCGGCCGGGCGATATCGTGCATAATGCCTACGGCTATGGCCTCTTCACCGGCGGGCTCGGGGCGCATTACGGCGCCGAGCGGCTGGGCTGCGCGGTGGTGCCGGTATCGGGCGGCGGGACCGAGCGGCAGGTAACGCTGATCGAGGATTTCAGGCCCCGCATCCTGTGCTCGACGCCCTCTTACGCGCTCAACATCGCCGAGGTGGCCACGCAGATGGGGGTGGACATCGCCGCCGGCTCGCTCGCGCGGGGCATTTTCGGCGCCGAGCCCTGGAGCGAGCAGATGCGCGCCGAGCTCGACCGCGCGCTGGGGCTGAAATCGGTCGATGTCTACGGGCTCAGCGAGATCATGGGGCCGGGCGTGGCGGTCGAATGCGACACCGCGCGCGCCGGCCTGCACGGCTGGGAGGATTGCTTCCTGTTCGAGATCATCGACCCGGAGACGCTGGAGCCCCTGCCCATGGGAGAGGAGGGCGAGCTGGTCATCACCACGCTGACCAAGGAAGCCATGCCGATGATCCGCTACCGCACCCGCGACATCACCCGGCTGACCGACGAGCCCTGCGCCTGTGGGCGCACGCATCTGCGTATCCTGCGGGTGACCGGGCGCGATGACGACATGCTGATCATCCGGGGCGTGAATGTCTATCCGAGCCAGATCGAAGCGGTGATTATCGGCCTCGAGGGGCTGGCGCCCTACTACCAGATCCGCCTGTTCAAGGAGGGCCACCTGGACGCCATGGCGCTGGAAGTCGAGGTGCAGCCCGGCGTGCCGACCGATGAGCAATCCCTGTGCGCGCGCGCCGCCGAGCTGCGCCACCATATCAAGTCGGTGATCGGCGTGACCTGCGAGGTCGTCGCCAAGGGTCCGGGCGAAATCCCCCGCTCCCAGGGCAAGGCCGTGCGGGTGGTGGACGAGCGCTGAGTCGGAGGGGAGGATACGATTTTTCGCAGAAAAATCGTGCCTCCGGCGGGAGTATTTGCAGAAAGATGAAAGGGGGCTCTCTGGGTCAGATCTCGAACCGGGCCTCCAGCGCGCCGATATCGCCCACCTCGTCGCTGACGCTGGCGTGGTAGGGGCGGCGTTTGCCGCGGTAGAGGATGCCGGTATTCATGCCGTCGTCGGTCATGATCCGGCGCGCGGCGCGGGCCGGATCGTCGGTCTCGGGTACGCTGGCCTTGTGGACCTTGCCCTTCCATTCGCGCTCGTCGGGGCGGAAGGTGACGCAGGGGCTCAGGATCTCGACAAAGGAAAAGCCGGGATGCCTGATCGCCTCGGCGATGGTTGCGGTGCAGCCCTTGATGTCGCCGGAAAATTCCCGCGCCACGAAATTCGCCCCCGAGGCCAGCGCGATCACCAGCGGGTGAAAGGGGCTGAGCCCGGTGCCGCCGGGTGAGAGCGCGCTGTCCCAGTCCGGCTCGGTGGTGGGCGAGGGCTGGCCCTTGGTCATGCCGTAGACGCGGTTGTCCATGACGATATAGGTCATGTCGATATTGCGCCGACAGGCATGCAGGAAGTGGTTGCCGCCGATCGAGAAGCCATCGCCATCGCCCGAGAGCGCCAGCACGGTGAGATCGGGGCGGGCGACCTTGAGCCCTGCGGCCACCGGCAGGGCGCGGCCGTGCACGCCGTGGAAGCCGTAGCAATTGGTATAGGCGGGGATGCGTGAGGAGCAGCCGATGCCGGAGATCGCCGCCACCTGTTCGGGCGGGCGCCCGGTGGCGGCGAGCGCCCGGGTGATCGACATCAGCACATGAAAATCCCCGCAGCCCGGGCACCAGATCGGCGTCAGGTCGGACTTGAAGTCGCTCGCTTTCAGGTTCGGCTTGTTCATGCTGGGCTCCAATCGCGCAGGGTGGCGGCTATCTCTTCCGGGCCGATCAGGTCGGGGCCTTCGCGGTTCAGCTGGCGGACCTCGCCGGGCAGGTCCATATGGGCGCGGATATGGCGGTAGAGCTGACCCGAGGCGTTCTGCTCGACCACCAGCACCCGCCTCGCCCCCTTCAGCGCTGCCTGAAGCTGCTGCACGGGCAGAGGCGAGATCAGGCGCAGGGCGATGAGGCGGCAACTGCCGTCCAGCGCCTCGCGCGCGGCGCCGGCCATCGAGCCCCAAGTGAGGATCACCGTTTCCGCCTCTTCCGGCCCCTCGGTCTCTCCCCAATGGTCGCCGAAGTCGAACAGCTCGATCTTGCGCGCGCGTTTGGCCATCTGCTCGCTCTGATCCCTGGCCGCCGAAGAAGGCGCGCCGCTTTCGCCATGGGTCAGGCCGTCGGCGGTGTACTGGCCGCCGGGCTGGCCGGGAATCGCCATCGGCGACACGCCGTCGGCGGTGAGTGCATAGCGCTGGTAAGGCTCGCCGGTGGCGCGAAATGCCTTGCGCCGGGTGAGGAACTGCATGTCGGCCGGGCGGTCGATCACCACCCGGGCCTGGCCGATCGACTGGTCGGAAAGCACGATCACCGGGGTTTGCAGGCTCTCGGCCACATGCACCGCCCATTGGCCGGTGAAAAGGCAGTCGGCCACGCCGAGCGGTGCCAGCACCACATGCGGCGCGTCGCCATGGAAGCCATGGACGGCGATATTGAGATCCGACTGCTCGGACTTGGTAGCGATGCCTGTGGAAGGCCCGACCCGCATCACGTCCACCACCACCACCGGCGTTTCCGAGGCTGCCGCGAGCCCGAGGCTCTCCATCATCAGCGCGAGCCCGGGCCCGGACGTGGCCGTGACCGAGGGGCGCCCGCCGAAGGAGGCGCCCAGCGCCATGTTAATCGAGGCCAGTTCGTCCTCGGCCTGCAACAGCGCCCCGCCGATGCGCGAGAGCGCCGGGGAGAGGTATTCGAGCAGGTCGGTCGCCGGGGTGATCGGATAGGCGGCGGCGAAGCGGATGCCTCCGCGCAGGAGGCCGAGCCCCATGGCCTCGTTGCCGGTGATCAGCCAGCGGCGCGAATCGTGCTCCGGGGCGGGGGCGAGCAGGAAGGCGGGAGCGAGCGCTGCGGCCGCCTTCATCCCGGCCTCCAGGCAGGCGCGGCCGCTATCGACCGCCGCCTGCCCCTTGCGCCCGAGCCTGGCGGCGATCACCTCCATCACCGCCTCTTCCCCGAAGCCGATCAGACGGGCGATCAGCCCCACCGCGACCATGTTTTCCCGCCCGCCGTCGATCTGCTTGGCCAGGGCGGCGATCGGCACTTCGGCGATGGTGCAATCGGCTTCCTGCACCGCGCGGGGAGGGGTGCCGGAAGCCGGGTCGGCGATCACCAGCCCGCCGCTGGCCACCGGCATGGCGGAGATGAAGCGGTCGGCATTTTTCCAGTCGAGCGCGACGAGGATGTTGAAATCGCGCGCCATGGTAAAGGCGGGCCTGGTCGCAAGTCGCACCAGCGCCGCCGCCTCGCCGCCCCTGATCTGCGGGCCGACCGAGCGCGTCAGCAGCCCGTGCCAGCCGCCCTTGCCGGCCGCCTCCAGCAGGATCGCACCTGCGGTGATCGCCCCCTTGCCACCCGTGCCGACCACGGCAAAGGAGACATTTTCGAGTGCTGATTGCCTGTCTGCCATTCGGCCGCCTCCCGCGTGGTGAATTTGACGGTTGACCCAAAACATGTATTCGAGTACCAATTTACGGTAATTGAGAACGCGCAGCATGTCAACAAGGCCCTGACCGCAGAAAATCCGGGGAAACGGGCCCAAACGGGGGAGAATCATGGCGCGGCGCTGGCAGATGGTTTCGCAGGGAGAGCCCCTGCAGATGGTCGAATTCGAGCCCGCCCCCCCGGGCCCCGGCGAGGTGGTGGTGGAGGTGGCGGGCTGCGGCGTCTGCCATACCGATCTGGGCTTCTACTACGATGGCGTGCGCACCAATCACGCCCTGCCGCTCACCCTGGGCCACGAGATTTCCGGCGTGGTCGCGGCTGCCGGGGAGGGGGCCGAGGACTGGATCGGGCGCGCGGTGATCGTCCCCGCCGTGATGCCCTGCGGCGAATGCGATGCCTGCAAGCGCGGCAGGGGCACGATCTGCAAGGCGCAGAAGATGCCGGGCAACGACATAGAGGGCGGCTTTGCCTCCCACATCACCGTGCCGGCGCGCGGGCTCTGCCCGGTGGATACCGAAAAGCTCGCGGCCCAAGGGCTGAGCCTCGCCGATGTCTCGGTGGTGGCCGATGCGCTCACCACCCCGTATCAGGCCGCGGTGCAGGCCGGGATCGGCGCGGGCGATCTGGTGATCGTCAACGGCGTGGGCGGGGTCGGCGGCTATGCGGTGCAGGTCGCCCACGCGCTGGGCGCTACCGTGGTGGCGATCGACGTGGTGGCGGAAAAGCTCGCCGCCGTGGCCCGGTATGGCGCCGCGTTCACGCTGGACGCCCGCGAACATGACCCGCGCAGCCTCAAGGGCGCGATCCGCGACTTTGCCCGCGAAAACGGCCTGCGCTCGCGCGAATGGATCGTGATGGAATGCTCCGGCACCGCGACCGGGCAGAAGGCCGCCTTTGGCCTGCTCACCCATGGCGGCACCATGTGCGTGGTCGGCTTCACCATGGACAAGGTGGAGGTCAGGCTTTCGAACCTCATGGCCTTTCACGCCCGCCTCCTGGGCAATTGGGGCTGCCCGCCCGAGCTTTACCCCGGCGCGCTGGCGCTGGTCGAGGAGGGCAAGGTCAAGCTCGCGCCCTTCATCGAGCACAGGCCGCTCGACGAGATCAACGAAGTCTTTCGCGCCGTCCATGCGGGCGAGACGATCAAACGCCAGATCCTGGTGCCCTGAAGGAGAATGGAATGAGCTTCGAGTTTGAAAACCACGACCTGATCAGCCCCGAAACGCTGACCACCATTTCCGACAAGGTGCGCCTTGAGCGCCGCCCGGCAACCCTGCCCGATGGCACCCCGGTCGATGACCTCTACAATGCCTGGATCATCCTCGACAATCCGGCGCAGTACAATTCCTACACCACCGATATGGTCAAGGCGGTGATCCTGGCCTTTCGCGCCGCTTCCAACATGCGCGACGTGAATGCGGTGGTGTTTACCGCTGTCGGCGACAAGGCGTTCTGCACCGGCGGCAACACGAAGGAATATGCCGAATATTATGCGGGCCGCCCGCAGGAATACCGCCAGTACATGCGGCTTTTCAACGACATGGTGAGCAGCATTCTCACCTGCGACAAGCCGGTCGTCTGCCGCGTGAACGGCATGCGCATCGGCGGCGGGCAGGAGATCGGCATGGCCTGCGATTTCTCCATCGCCCAGGACATGGCCCGCTTTGGCCAGGCCGGCCCCAAACATGGCAGCGCGGCGATTGGCGGCTCTACCGATTTCCTGCCGGTGATGATCGGCTGCGAGCAGGCCTTTGTCTCGGGCGTGCTCTGCGAGCCGTTCAGCGCCCACAAGGCGCAGCGGCTCGGCATCCTCACCGACATCGTGCCTGGCCTGAAGGTGGATGGCGCATATATCGCCAACCCGCTGGTTGAGACCGAGATGAAGACCGACGCCTTCGGCCGGCTGCTGCATGGCGAATTCAAGACCGGCGAGGCCGCCGCCGAGGGCAAGGCGCTGGTGAAGCGGGGCGAGATCGACCTGAGCGCGCTGGATGCGAAAGTGAACGAGCTCACCGGCAAGCTGCTGCTCACCTTCCCCGATTGCACCACCAAGTCGGTGGAAGAGCTGCGCAAGCCCAAGCTCAATGCCTGGAACGCGAACAAGGAAAACAGCCGCGCCTGGCTCGCAAACAACATGATGACCGAGGCCAATATGGGCTTTCGCGCCTTCAATGAGGGTAACCGCGAGGTGGGGCGCGAGGTCGATTTCGTGGCGCTGCGCCAGGAGCTTGCGGCGGGGGCGAAATGGACCCCCGAATTCATCGACAGCTTCATGCCGGGGGTGCGCAAGTGAGCGATTGCCTGAGAACGACGACCGAGCTTGACGGCAAGCTGTTGCGCCTGACGCTGAACCGGCCCAAGGCGAATATCGTCGATGCCGGGATGATCGCCGCGCTCACCCATGCCTTTGACAAGGCCGCCCATGACAGCGCCCTTGCCGCGGTGCTGCTGGATGCCGAGGGGCCGCATTTTTCCTTTGGCGCCTCGGTCGAAGAGCACCTGCCCGAGCAATGCGAGGGGATGCTCGCGAGCCTGCACAAGCTGATCCGCATGATGCTGGCCTTTCCGCTGCCGGTGCTGGTGGCGGTGCGCGGCCAGTGCCTGGGCGGCGGGCTTGAGGTCGCCATGGCCGGGCACATGATATTCGCAGCGCCGGATGCGCAGCTGGGCCAGCCGGAGATGAAGCTCGGCGTTTTCGCGCCGGCCGCAAGCGTGCTCATGCCCGAGCGCATGGGCCAGCCGCTGGCGCAGGATCTGCTGCTCTCGGGCCGCTCCATGGTGGCCGGTGAGGCGCTGGAGGCAGGCCTCATCGACCACCTGACCGATACGCCGGAGGATGCCGCGCGCGCCTATGTGGAAAAGCACCTGGCGGTGAAGAGCACCTCTTCCCTGCGCCTTGCGGTGCGGGCAGCGCGCGAGCCCTTCCTTGCCAGGGTATTGCCGCGCATCGACGAGGTGGAGCGGCTCTATCTGGAGGAACTCATGCAAACCCGCGACGCGGTGGAGGGGCTTGAAGCCTTCCTCGCCAAGCGCCCAGCCAAGTGGGAGAACAGATGACCGGGAAAACCACAAAAGAAATCGTCGCCCGCGCCGAGGCGCTTTATGACGACCTCGATTTCACCGCCGCGCGCGCGTGGAAGGAGGCCGAGCCGGGCCGTCATGTGATCGGGCATCTGCCGATCTACGTGCCGCGCGAGCTGATCCATGCCGCCGGGATGCTGCCCTTGGGCATCATGGGCGGGGGCGACCGGCTCGAGGTGATCCATGGCGACGCCTATTATCAGAGCTACATCTGCCGCATCCCGCGCTCGACCATCGAGCTTGGCCTTTCCGGGCGGCTCGATTTCGTCTCGGGGATGCTGTTTCCCTCGATCTGCGACGTGATCCGCAACCTTTCCGGCATGTGGATGACGCTGTTTCCCGATGTTTATGTCAAGTATTTCGACACCCCCCAGACCTTCGAAGACGAGATCGGCGGGCAGTTCTACATCGGCGAGATGCGCGAGCTTCTGGAGGGGCTCGAGCGGATCGCGGGCCGCAAGGTGACCGATGACGACATTAACGCCTCGATCGCCGTCTACAACGAGAACCGCGCGCTTCTGCGCGAGCTTTACGCCCTGCGCGCCGAACTGCCCTGGCAGGCGCCCGCCTCCGAAGCCTATCTGGTGGCCCGCGCGGGCCTGGTGCTGCCGGTGGAGGAGCACAACGCGATGCTGCGCGACTATATCGACGCGGCGCGCGCCACCAGACGCCCGATCAAGGACAACGCCAAGGTGATCCTCACCGGCATGTTCTGCGAACAGCCGCCGCTCAACCTGATCAAGTCGCTGGAGCTTGCCGGCTGCTATGTGGTGGACGACGATTTCATGCTGGTCGCCCGCTGGCTGACCGAGGAAGTCCCCACCGATGGCGACCCGCTTGAAGCGCTCAGCCACGCCTTCCTGCATCACTCCATGTCCACCGCTGCCAAATACGAGCCGGACGAGGCGGAGAAGGGCAAGTTCCTGATCCGGGCCATGGAGCGCACCGGGGCCGAGGGGGTGATCTTCGCTTCCACCTCCTTCTGCGACCCGGCGCTGCTCGACCGCCCCATGCTCCAGCATGTGCTGGACGAGGCAAACATCCCCTACATCGCCTTCAAATACGCCGAGAACAGCGGCCAGATGCAGCCCATCCGCGAGCAGGCGGGCACCTTCGTCGATTCAATCAAACTGTGGAGCGCGGCATGAAACCTACCATCGTGAAAGCCCGGCCCGATGACGTCCAGAAGGACGCCTCGATGATCCTGCAAAAAGAGATGATGGCGCGCCATTACGACCGTCTCTGCGATGCGCCGATGACCGGGGAAAAGGTCGCCTCGACCTTCGTGCCGGGCAACCTCAACGAACTGATCATGTGCTTCGATCTCGTCAACAACCTGCCCGAGGTCAACGCGATCCAGTCCGGCCTGCGCAAGAAGTCCGGCCAGTACATCATGGAGGCGGAGCGCTCCGGCCATTCCGAGGATGTCTGCACCTATGTGAAATCCGACATCGGCATGATGATGAAGGGCAATATCGGCCCCAATGGCCGCGAACTGCCCAAACCCGACGTGCTGCTTTTGAGCTATACGGGCTGTTTCACCTTCCTCAAGTGGTTCGAGCTCTTGCGCGAGCAGTACAAATGCCCGACCATCTTCTTGCAGACCCCTTACATGGCCGACGGCAAGATCACGCCCAACATGATCCAGTACATGGTCAGGCAGCTGAAGGAAGACGTGATCCCGACGCTGGAGGAGGTCTCGGGCGTCAAGTTCGACATCGACCGCCTGCGCGAATACCTGAAGAAATCCGCCCAGGCCGAGGATGATCTGGTGGCGGTGCTGCAAAGCGCGAAGCACAAGCCCAGCCCGATCGACGCCTATTTCGGCGGCATCTACTATATCGGCCCGATCTTCGGCGCCTTTCGCGGCACGGATGACGCGATCGAATACTACAAGTTCCTGCGCCGCGAGGTGGAAGAGCGCATCGCCAAGGGGCTCGGCCCGATCACGCCCGACGGCACCATGGAGGGCGAGAAATACCGCCTCGTGGTCGAAGGCCCGCCCAATTACACCTCCTTCCGCCAGTTCTGGAAGATGTTCTACGAAGAGGGCGCGACCGTGGTCGCCTCGTCCTATACCAAGGTCGGCGGCACCTATGATTTCGGCTTCCGCCACGACCCGGACCGCCCGCTTGAGAGCCTCGCCGAATATTGCCTGAACGTCTACACCAACCGCAGCTTGCCCATGCGCATCGACATGCTGGTGAATTACATCAACGAATACGAGGCCGACGGGCTGCTGATCAACTCGATCAAGTCCTGCAACTCGTTCTCGGCAGGCCAGCTTCTGATCATGCGCGAGGTGGAAAAGCGCACCGGCAAGCCCGCGGCCTTCATCGAGACCGATCTGGTGGACCCGCGCTATTTCTCGGCGGCCAATGTCAAGAACCGGCTGGAGAGCTACTTCCAGATGGTCGAGCAGAAACGTTCGGGGAAAGGAGCGGCGGCATGAGCGCGATGAAGACCTTTGTCGGCATTGACCTGGGCTCCACCACCACCAAGGCGGTGTTGCTCGACGAGGAGGGCCAGGTTCTGGGGCGCGGCATCACCAATTCGCGCTCCAATTACGACACCGCCTGCCGGGTGGCCCAGCAGGAGGCGCTGGTGGATGCGCGCTTCACCCTGTTTCGCCGCCAGTTCGGCTCCGACCAGGCGCTGAGCGCCGAGGCCGAGGCCTTTCTCGACGCGCTGGAGCAGAATTTCCGCCTCGAGCAGTTTCTCGAGCAGCTTGCCGACCTCGAAGAGACCTGCACCCGTCTGGTGCAGGGCGAGCGTTTTGCAAAGACGGGCGACGGGCTCAAGGCGGCGCTGGCCGAGATATTCAGCCGCCTGCGCGCCGAGGCCCCGGCGCTCTACGGCCCCAATTCCACCCGCAAGTCGGACTTCTTCCGCGACATTGCCGGCTCGCGCTACATCAACCTCGCCGAAGAGGTTGCGCGCGAAATGGGCGTCGCCAATGACGCGCTGATCAACCTCTACGACAAGTCGATCATCGCGGTGGAAAACCGCCCGCCCTCGGGCTCGCTCGACGAAAAGTTCCAGAAGGCGCTGAAGCGGGTCACGTCCTCCGGCGAGGGGGTGACCGCCGATCTGGCGCAAAAGGCGGAGAACGCGCTCGGCGTCGCGCTTGAGGAGACATACCTGGTCGGCACCGGCTACGGGCGCGTCACCCTGCCCTTTTCCAAGGAACATATCCGCTCCGAGATCCTCTGCCACGGGCTCGGCGCGCACATGATGTATCCCAAGACCCGCACCGTGCTCGACATCGGCGGGCAGGATACCAAGGGCATTCAGGTGGATGAAAACGGCATCGTCGAGAATTTCCAGATGAACGACCGCTGCGCCGCCGGCTGCGGCCGCTATCTGGGCTATATCGCCGACGAGATGAACATGGGCCTGCACGAGCTCGGGCCGCTGGCGATGAAGTCCTCCAAGCCCGCGCGGATCAACTCGACCTGCACCGTCTTTGCCGGCGCCGAGCTGCGCGACCGGCTGGCCTTGGGCGAGAAGCGCGAGGATATCCTCGCCGGCCTGCACCGCGCCATCATCCTGCGCGCCATCTCGATCCTGTCGCGCTCCGGCGGCGTGCAGGACCAGATGACCTTTACCGGCGGGGTGGCCAAGAACGAGGCCGCCGTGCGCGAACTCAAGAAGCTGATCCGCGAAAATTACGGCGACGTGACCATCAATATCGACCCGGATTCGATCTATACCGGCTCGCTCGGAGCGGCGGAATTTGCCCGCCGCGCCGCCGAGGGCCGCATGGAAGGAGTAGAGGCATGACACTGGCAGCAGGCATTGATCTGGGGACCGGCGCGGTCAAGGCAGCGATCTTTCGGGTCGAGAACGGCCGCGAAGAATGGCTCTCCAGGGCCACCCTGCGCATCCGCTCGCGCGACCCGATGCAGCTTTCGCGCGAGGCCTTTGACCAGGTGCTGGAGGATGCGGGGCTTTCCGAGGGCGACATCGACTATATCGCCACCACCGGCGAGGGCGAGAGCCTCGAATGGCATACCGGCCATTTCTACTCCATGACCAGCCACGCCCGCGGCGCGCGCTACCTCGAGCCGCGCGCCGGCGCCATCCTCGATTGCGGCGCCCTGCATGGCCGGGCGATGATCATGGATGAAAGAGGCAAGGTCACCAATTACAAGATGACCAGCCAATGCGCATCCGGCTCCGGCCAGTTCCTCGAAAACATCGCCCGCTATCTCGGCATCGCCCAGGACGAGATCGGCGCGCTTTCGATGCAGGCCGACGACCCGGAGGAAGTCAGCTCGATCTGCGCCGTTCTGGCCGAGACCGACGTGATCAACATGGTCAGCCGCGGCATCACCGCGCCCAATATCCTCAAGGGTATCCACCTCTCCATGGCCGGCCGCCTCGCCCGCCTGCTCAAGGCGATCGGCGTCAGGAACGACGTGGTGATGATGACCGGCGGGCTGGCGACCGACGAGGGTCTGTGCGAAGCCCTGCGCGAGAAGCTCGCAGCGCTCAGGGGAGTCGATGCCAAAGTGGTAAACCACCCCGACAGCATCTATGCCGGCGCCATCGGCGCGGCCCTCTGGGGGGCGTTCCGGTTTGACAAGCTGGCCGCCACCGGACAAGTCTTGAAAGCATCCTGAAGGAGAAGCAACCATGGCCCTGATGATCGTCGATCCCTGCACCGCCTGCGATGCCTGCGAGCCGGTCTGCCCGAACGAGGCGATCAGCCCGGGCGATCCCTACTACGTGATCGACCCGATGAAATGCACCGAATGCGTCGGCGCCGAGGACGAGCCGCAATGCCAGCTTGTCTGCCCCGAGGAGTGCATCGTGCCGAACCCGGACTGGGAAGAGACCAAAGAAGAACTCCAGGCCAAATACGACGCGATGCAGTAAGCGCGCCTCCAGCGCCCGGCTCTGTGCCTTATTTCAGCCCGCGCACCAGCACCAGCCGCTGTGCGGGCGTGAAACCCATCGCCCCCAGATAGGTGATCAGGGCGGTATCGTCCCAGTCGATCTCGGTGCGAATGGTCTCGACGCGCAGCGTGGCGAGATTGGCGATCAGCTGCGCCATCAGCGCCCGCCCCACGCCCTGGCCCCGATAGCCCGGATCGACCCCGAGCGTGTCCATCTCGGCTTCGGTGCCGGTATGGCCGAACTCGCCGAAATCCACCCGCGCCATGATGAAGCCGACCGGGTAGCCCTCCATCTCGGCCACCAGCGATACCCGCACGCCGCTTTCATGCAGCGTGTCATGCATCTTGCGGCTGAGATAATCGCTGCGGTCGGTGCCGGTATTTTCGCGATCAATGGCGATGATCTTGCCAAGGTCGCCTTCCCGCATCGAGCGCACCAGCACCCGTTCGCGCGACAGCGCATCCGCCGCATCGCCCTCGGGCGAAGAGTAATCTGGCTCCGCATCCCACTGATCCTCGCGCTCGCCCTCCAACTCCTGGGCCATCAGCTCGGTGGTGCGGGTCAGGACCAGCCGCGGGGCGAGGGCAAAGCCGGCCCTGGCGAGAAAGCCCGCCATCGGGCTGCCCCACTCGATCTGGCTCGAAAGCGTCGCCACCCCCTTGCCCGCAAGCACTCGCGCCACATCATCCAGCAGCGCCTGCCCGTAGCCCTTGTGCCCATGGGCCGGGTCCACCCCGATCGCATCCAGCGCCGCGCTGGCGCCGGGCTTGCCGAATTCACCGCTTACCAGCTTGGCAAAGGCAAAGCCCACCAGCGCGCCCCCTTCCTCGAGCCCCGAATAGACGAAATCCTTCGGCCGGCTGGTTGCCGCCGCCAGGCGCTTTTCGAAATATCCGCGCCGGGAGATACCCGTCGCCGCCTGGTCCATGGCGATGACGGCTTCCAGGTCGTTAGCGTTCAAGGGTCTGATATTGTGCATGATTTCCTCAGTGGGTGCTGGCATAGAGAGTGGAAAGGGCCATGTCCTCGTCATCGTCCAGCAGATCGTCGAGCGCCGGCAGCAGCGCCATTTCTTCTTTCTGGATATGCATCAGCATCCGCTCGATCAGCTCCCCGGCCAGAGCGCGAAACTGCCCCCAGCTCTGCGCGCTGAACCCCTCTCCCAGCGCCGCGCGGGCCATCTCCGCCACCTGCCGGCCCAGCGGCAGGAGCGCCGCATGCTCGCCCCGCAGATGTTCGCCGATCGCCACGTCGCCCATTTCCTCGAGCCGGGTGAAAAGCTCGTTTTCCTCAAAGGCAAAGTGGCCGTCGATCTCTTCCTGAATGGTGCCGGACGCGGCTTCGAGCACCTTCTGAACCTGCGCATCGGTCACATCCGGCGCCTTCCTGCGGGCGCGAGCGAGCAGGTCATCCAGCCCCTCGATCACCTCGATCGTGGCCCGATGATCCTCGTGCAACAGCTGCGCGGTACGGCGTGAAAACATCATGTCGCGGTCCCTTTTCTCAAAACAAGTATTATAATACCAAAATACCGAAATCAAGCCACCTTTCATCTTTCGCCAAATACTCCCGCCGGAGGCACCGATTTTTCGAGAGAAAAATCGCCCGGCGCCAGGGCGCAGGCCCGGCGAAAACCCTGCCAGATTACTTCGCTGCCACCTCGGCGCGGCGCTCCTGTGCCTTCTTGCGCTTCTCGATCTGCATCAGCATGGTAGCGAGCGTGATCGAGCCATAGGTGGCATTGGCGATGTCGTTGATTTCCTTGGTCACGTCAAAGAGCGCCCATTCCTCCGGGTTCGCCTGTGACGGGTCGGCGAGGCGGCACTTCACCTCGGTCTCCTCGAACAGGCTGATGATGTCATGGAGCGTCACCCGCCGCGCATTGCCGGTAAAGGAATATCCCCCGCCCACACCGCGCACCGACTGCACCAGCCCCGCGCGCCCCAGCGTCAGCAGGACCTTGGCCAGGTGATGCGCCGAGACGCGGTATTTCTCGCCGATTTCGGCAGTCGAGATCGGCCGGTCCGGGTTGGCGGCCAGCTCGATCAGGGCGAGGATGGCGAGGCGGCTGGATTTTTGCAAAGCGTACTCCTTGCAGGCGGTTACGGGGCGTCGTCCAGGTCGAGCTCCAGCTGGATATAGGGGCCGGCGACCATGCCTTCGGAGCGGAAGAAGGACATCAGCAGCCGGTCGTCGCGGCGCACCATGTTGCGCACCTTGCTGACCCCGGCAGCGCGGAAGCGCGCGCAGATCTCGCGAAACAGGGCCTCGCCGATATGCTGTTCGCGCCGCTCCGGGTCCACCGAGACGGCAAAGACCCAGCCGCAGGGCTCGGAGCCGAATTCCCAGCCGCGCACCTCGCCGGCGATCAGCCCGGCCAGCTCACCGCCGCTGTCGGCCAGCAGAAAGAACCGCTTGTCCTGGCGTCGTGTGCCGAATCGCTCGAAGATATCGGCCCAGTAATCCGGCTTGGCCTTCCCGGTCACCCGCGCATCCAGCGCGACCACGGCAGCGAGGTCATCCTCCGTGGCCCGGCGGATTTCCGGTGCATCCATCCGTGAGCCCCGATCTGTTTTCTGCGGTGGCTGGCCCATGAAAAGCCTGTACCCTTTCCGGTTTTTTCAGTATTATGGTACCGATTTATTGCTTTGCAAGTCAAGAAACCGCGCAGAACAGGGAGTAACGCCGATGAGCCGGATCATCAAGCTTGAGGTCAATGGCCGTGTGGTCGAGGACCTCGTGCCGGACAATTTGCTGCTGGTCGATTACCTGCGCGAGCGGCTCGCCCTGACCGGCACCAAGATGGGCTGCGACGGCGGCGAATGCGGCGCCTGCACGGTGCTGATCGACGGGGTGGCGCGGCTCTCCTGCATCACCCTTGCCGTGGCGGCGGATGGCTGCGCGGTCGAGACCATCGAGGGCCAGGCGCCCGGCGGCAGGCTCTCGCCCCTCCAGCGCGCCTTCCACGAGCATCTCGGCACCCAATGCGGCTTCTGCACGCCGGGGATGATCATGGCCGCCGAGTCCCTTCTGCGCGCCAATCCCGACCCGAGCGAAGCAGAGATACGCGAAGCCCTGGGCGGCAATCTCTGCCGCTGCACCGGCTATGTGAAGATCATCCGTTCCGTCCGGGCCGCCGCGGAGGCGATGGCATGAAGGATCATTCCACCATCGGCCGCCCCGCCCCGCTGGTTGACGGGATCGAAAAGGTCACCGGCCGCGCCCGCTACACCGCCGACCTCGCCGACCGCGACACGCTGACCGCCCGCATCCTGCGCAGCCCCGTGGCGCATGGGCGCATTGCCCGGCTCGACACGTCTCGCGCCGAGGCCCTGCCCGGAGTCCTCGCCGTGGTCACCGGCGCCGATTGCGACGTGCCCTATGGCGTGATCCCCATTGCGCAGAACGAATTCCCCCTCGCCCGCGACAAGGTACGCTACCGTGGCGAGCCAGTCGCTGCCGTGGCCGCCGTGGACGCAGGCACCGCCGAGGCCGCCCTTGCCCTGATCGCGCTGGAGATCGAGCCGCTTCCGGCCCATGCCACCGCCGCCGAGGCTCGCGCGCCCGACGCCACGCTTCTGCATGACGACAAGCCCGGCAATATCGAGCGCGAGGTGCATCACGAATTCGGCTCCGCCGAGGCGGGCTTTGCCGAGGCCGACCTGATCCGCGAAGAGACCTTCTCCTGCGCCGAGGTCCACCACGCGATGATGGAGCCCAATGCCACGCTCGCCGAATACGACCCCGAGCGCGCCCGCCTGACGCTCCACAGCTGCACCCAGGTGCCCTTTTACGTCCACCTCGCCGTGGCCCGCTGCCTGCAGATGGACACTTCCCGCATCCGCGTGGTCAAGCCCTTTGTCGGCGGCGGGTTCGGCCACCGCACCGAGACGCTGAATTTCGAGATCATCGCCGCCCTGCTGGCGCGCAAGGCCGGCGGCAAGGTGCTGCTGCGGCTCAGCCGCGAAGAGACCTTCCTCACCCATCGCGGCCGCCCGCAGACCGATGTGCGGCTCAAAATCGGCATGAAGCGCGACGGCACCCTCACCGCCGTCGAGGCCGAAGTGGTGATGGCCGGGGGCGCCTATGCGGGCTACGGGCTGGTCACGATCCTCTATGCCGGGGCGCTGATCCATGGCCTCTATGCCATTGAAAACGTGAAATATGACGGCTACCGCGTCTATACCAACACACCCCCCTGCGGGGCCATGCGCGGCCACGGTACGGTGGACATGCGCCATGCTTTCGAATGTATGCTCGACCGCATGGCGCGCGAGCTCGGCCTGGACCCTTTCGCCCTGCGCCGGGCCAACCTGCTCGAAGCGCCAACCTTCACCGCCAACGGGCTGATGGTCAATTCCTACGGCCTGCCCGAGGCGCTCGACCGGGTCGAGGCCGCTTCCGGCTGGGCTGAGCGGCGCGGCAAGCTGCCCCGCGGCAGGGGGCTCGGCATGGCCTGCAGCCACTATGTCTCGGGTGCTGCCAAGCCGGTGCACTGGACCGGCGAGCCGCATGCGGTGGTGCAGATGCGGCTGGAGTTCGACGGCGCGGTGACGGTGCTGACCGGCGCTTCCGATATCGGCCAGGGCTCTTCCACCATCGTTGCCCTTGCCGCCGCCGAGGTGCTGGGCATCGACATGGGGCGCGTGCGCGTGGTGGCCAATGACAGCGAGGTCACGCCCAAGGATAACGGCTCCTATTCCTCGCGCGTCACCTTCATGGTCGGCAATGCGGCGATCGAGGCCGCGCGCGCCCTGCGCGAAAAGCTGATCCTCGCCGCCGCCGAGAAGCTCGAAGCCGACCCGGCCGACGTGGTCTGCGAGGGCGAGAGCTTCTTCATCCCCGGCGCGGCGCAGTCCGAACTGCCGTGGCAGGAGGTGGTCTATGCGGCGCTGGCCAGAGAAGGCACGCTCACCGAAAAGGGCACCTTCCGCACCCCCGAAAAGGCCCAGGGCGGCAAGCATCGCGGCGGCGCGGTGGGCTCGACCATGGGCTTTTCCTATGGCGCGCAGGTGGTCGAGGTGAGCGTGGACGAGGCCACCGGCCAGATCACCGTGGAGCAGGTCTGGAGCGCGCTGGACGTGGGCTATGCGATCAATCCGCTCGCCGTCGAGGGCCAGATAGAAGGCTCGGTCTGGATGGGCATGGCCCAGGCGATGAGCGAGGAGACCGCCTGGCGCGATGGCCTCCATGCCCATGCCAACCTGCTCGACTACCGCTTTCCCACCATCGCCGAGAGCCCGCCGGTGGAGGTGCATATCGTCGAGAGCATCGACCCGCTCGGCCCCTTCGGCGCCAAGGAGGCGGGCGAGGGGGCGCTGTCGGGCTTCCCGCCGGCGCTGGTCAATGCGGTGGCCGATGCGCTGGGGATTGACGTAAATTTCCTCCCGGTCACGCCCGACCGCCTGCTGGAAGCAGTGATCAAGTGGCGGCGCGCACAGAAGCGCGCGGGAGGTGCAGCATGAGCGAGCTTCTCCCCGATTTCACCTTGATCCGGCCCGCGACCGTGGCCGAGGCCGTGGCCACGCTGGGCCGCGAAGGCGCGCAGGTCCTTGCCGGCGGCACCGACAAGCTGGTGCAGCTGCGCCGGGGGCTGGCGGTGCCGGACGTGCTGGTGGATATCGGCGCGATCGGCGAGATGCAGGGGATCGCGGCCGAGGGCGCGGGCCTGCGCATCGGCGCGGCGGTGACGCTCTCCGATCTTGCCCGCGATCCGCTCGCCCGCGCCTATGCCAGCGTCACCGAGGCCGCCGCTTCCATCGCCGCGCCGGGGCATCGGGCGGTGGCGACGATTGGCGGCAATCTCTGTCTCGACACCCGCTGCCTTTACTACAACCAGAGCCATTGGTGGCGGCAGAGCAATGATTTCTGCCTGAAATATCAAGGCACTGTCTGCCACGTGGCGCCACGGGGCAATCGCTGCCGCGCGGCCTTTTCCGGCGATCTGGCGCCCGCGCTCATGGTCCATGGAGCGACGCTCGAGATCGCCGGGCCGGAGGGCAGGCGGCGGGTGGCGCTGGCAGAATTCTACGTCGAGGACGGGGCGGCCTTTCTCACGCTCGCGCCGGGTGAATTGGTCGTCTCCATCCACCTGCCCGCGCCCGCCGGGCCCTCGGCCTATGCCAAGCTGCGCCTGCGCAAGTCGATCGACTTTCCGCTGGCCGGGGTGGCGCTGGCGCGTACCGAGCGTGGCTTTGACATTGCGTTGACCGGGACCAATTCCTGCCCGAAAATGGTGGATTTCGATGTGCCGTTTTCGCCCGATGACGCCTATTTCACCGCGCTGGAAAAGGCGGTGCAAAAGGCCGCCTCGCCCCAGCGCACCACCACCATCCAGCCCCATTACCGCCGCCTCGCCATCGCCGCGCTGGCGGCGCGTACGGCGCGGGCGCTGGCATGACAGACCTGCCCGGCAAGTCCTGGCGCGAAGGAAGCGTCTGGCATGTGGACACGCGCGGTCTGCCCCCGCCCGAGCCGATGGTGGCGATCCTCTGGCATGTGGAAAACACGCCGGGGCCGATCGTCGCCCATATGGACCGCGATCCGGTGCATCTCTACCCGGAGCTTGCCGAGCGCGGCTGGCATGGGGAACTGGTCGCCGAAGCCCCCGGCGACACCCGGCTGATCCTGAGGCCCGCGCGATGAGCATGGCGACCTCCTTTCTCGGCGGGGCCAGGGACCGGCTCCTGCCCGCCTCGATCCCTTTCCGCTTCTTCCTCGCCGCGGCGCTGTTTCACGTCGCCGCCTGGGCCGAGCTGCTGCTGGGCGCGGGGGCGCTTTCCGGCTGGACCGGCGGCCCCGGCCCGGTGCTGGCGGCGCTGCACCTGGCCACGCTCGGGGTCTTTGCCATGACCGCCATGGGCGCGAGCTACCAGCTTCTGCCGGTGGTGACCCGCGCCGCCCTTGCGCGCACCTGGCCCGCGCGCGGCTCGTTCTGGCTGGCGGCGCCGGGGGTGGTGCTGCTGACCTGGGGGATGGAGACAGGCGAGGTCGCGCATATGCAGGCCGGGGCGGCCATGACCTGCGCGGGGCTTTTGCTCTTTGTCGGGTTGACAGCTGTCAACCTGGCGCGGGCGGGCTCGGTGGCGGTGGTCGCGGCGCATGGCTGGGCGGCGCTGGGCGCGGTGCCGGTACTGGCGGGGCTGGGGCTGACGCTGGTCTGGGACTTCGCCGGCGGCTTCCTTGCCGATCGCGAAGGGCTCGCGCGGCTGCACAT
>JALWTH010000012.1 GCA_027082975.1 Paracoccaceae bacterium
GCCCTATTGCGAGGCGCATGTGGGGGTGGCCTTTCAGCCGATGTCGGCCCGGCGCGACCGCAAGCGCTGAGGCCGGCGGTGGCCGCGCTCAGGGCTGGCGGGCGTGGCTTTCGATATGGGTAAGCTGGCGCAGGATGCGCGATTTCACCGGCGGCAGGAAGTTTCCGAGCCTCAGCGCCGCATCGCGCAGCAGGCGCGCCGGCGGGCGGTCGTCGGTGAACAGGCGCACCAGCGCGTTGGTGCCGTGATAAAGCGGCAGCACCGCGCGGCGATGGGCGGCCTCATAGGCGCCGAGCGCGGCCATGTCGCCGATTTCGCGCCCGGTGCTCTGCGCCTTGCGCAACTCGCCGGCGAGCAGGGCGGCGCCCGAGAGGCCCAGATTGTAGCCATGCGCGGTGACCGGGTGCATCCCCACCGCCGCATCGCCGATCAGGGCGAAGCGATTGGCGACGAAGCGGCGCGCGAGCACCCCCACCAGCGGGTAGGCGTGGCGCTCGGTGACCAGTTCCATCCGCCCCAGCCGCATGTCGAAGCGCGCGGCGATATCGGCGGCAAAGGCCTCGGGCGCCATCGCCATCACCTCGCCGGCGCGCGCCGTGGGCAGGGTGACCACGACCGAGCTTTTCAGCCCGTACATGGGCAGGATCGCCAGCGTCCGGTCGTAGTGGAAGCACTCATAGGCGGTGTCTTCGTGGCCGAGTTCGTGGCGCATCTCGCAGACGATCACGGTACGGCCGAAATCGGTGCTGTCGGCGGCGATGCCCATCCTGCGCCGGGTCGCGGAAAAGCGGCTGTCGGCGGCGACGATCAGGGCGGCGTCGAGCCGGCGCCCGTCCTTCAGGGTGACATGGCCGCGCGCGGTGTCGGTGGCCACATCCACCACTTCGCTTTCGGTGAGCAGGCTGATGCCTTGCTGGCCGCGCACCACCTCGTAGGCGGCGCGGCGGATCAGGTGGTTCGGCACGATGCGGCCGAGATAATCGGCGCCCGCCTTCCGCGCGGCGAAATGCAGGGCAAAGGGCGAGCTGCCATTGAGCACCCTGGCGTCGCGGATGGTGCCGATCTCGTCAGCCGGGATATGCGCCCACATGCCGGCCTCGCGCATGATCGCCTCGGAAGTATGGGTCAGCGCGATGTCGCGGCCGTCCTCGGGCGGGCTGGCCAGCACCTCTTCGCTCTGGGTCTCGACCAGGGCGACCTCCAGCCCCGTGCCTTCCAGCGCCCGGGCAAAGCCGAGCCCGGCCGGGCCGGCGCCGATCACGATGATGTCGAAGCTGGTCTGTTGCGTGGTGGCCATGAATATCCTCCTGGGCTACCCCTGAAGTCGCGCGCTTTGCGGTGCGGGGCGAATATCTGCCTGTTTTCGCGCCTTGGCAAGGGCCGGCGGGGGACGGGCCTTCACAAGGCGGCAAAATCGCGCCAAGAGGGGGCATGAGCCAGAACCCGCCCGCCCTGCGCACCGGCCCGAAAGGCGCAAAATGTCAATCACTTGCTAGCCGCAACCAAGGTGTTTCCCTTTTCGGGCGGGCCGAGCCGCTGCGACAAGGTTCTTTTCCCGCCCAATGGGTCTGGCGGATATGCGCGCTGACGGTATTCAAGGCCCTTGAACCAGAGCCTGATGCGCCGGATCGCCCTTGCTTCGTCAGGGGGGCGTCGCCGCCGGGGTGCGCGCCCGGCGCGCAAAGCGGCGAAAGCCGATGGGCGCGCAAGGCGCTTGCAAGCGCCTTGTCCAAGGTTTTTCCAAAAACCTTGGTGCGCGCCGTCCTGCCGTTCCGGCCGGCGGGCGCGTCTCAGTTGCCCTTGCGCGCGAACATGCCGGCGTCGGCGGCGGCGCGCCGGATCGCGTTCGACTTGTGCACGGTTTCCTGGAACTCGGCTTCCGGGTCGCTGTCGTAGACCACGCCTCCGCCGGCCTGGATATACAGGGTTTCGTCCTTGAGCACCGCGGTGCGCAGCGCGATGCACATGTCCATGTCGCCGTTCGAGGCGAAATAGCCCACCGCGCCGCCGTAGACGCCGCGTTTTTCCGGCTCGAGTTCGTCGATGATTTCCATCGCCCGCACCTTGGGCGCGCCCGAAACCGTGCCCGCGGGCATGCCCGCCAGCAGCGCCGACAGCGCGTCGTGATCCTCGGCCAGTTCGCCCACCACGTTGGACACGATATGCATCACGTGGCTGTAGCGCTCGATGATGAATTTCTCGGTCGGGCGCACGGTGCCGATCTTCGCGACCCGCCCCACGTCGTTGCGCCCCAGGTCCAGAAGCATCAGGTGTTCGGCCAGTTCCTTTTCGTCGGCCAGCAGGCTGGCTTCGTGCGCCTTGTCTTCTTCGGGCGTGGCGCCGCGCGGGCGGGTGCCGGCGATCGGG
>JALWTH010000013.1 GCA_027082975.1 Paracoccaceae bacterium
AGATCGCCCCCTGCATCGCCTGCAACCAGGCCTGCCTCGACCACACTTTCAGTGGCAAGGTCTCGACCTGCCTTGTCAACCCGCGCGCCTGCTTCGAGACCGAGATGCCGGTGGTCCCGGCGGCGGAGGCGAAGCGCATCGCTGTCGTGGGTGCCGGGCCGGCGGGGCTTTCGGCGGCGATCACCGCCGCCGGGCGCGGGCACCGGGTGGTGCTGTTTGACAAGGCGCAGACGATCGGCGGGCAGCTCAACATGGCCCGGCGCATCCCGGGCAAGGAGGAGTTCGGCGGGCTGATCGACTGGTATGCAACGCAGCTCAAGGCGCTGGGCGTAGAGCAGCGGCTGGGCGTGAAGGCGCGGGCCGAGGATCTTGCGGGCTTTGACGAAGTGGTGATCGCCACCGGCGTCACCCCGCGCGACCCTAAGATTGCGGGGCAGGATCGGCCCAACGTGCTCTCCTATATCGACGTGCTGGAAGGCGGGGCCGAGGTGGGCGCGCGGGTGGCGATCGTGGGTGCGGGGGGGATCGGCTTCGACATGGCCGAATTCCTGACCACCGGCAAGAGCCCGACGCTCGATCCCGAGGAATGGCGGCGCGAATGGGGCGTGGCCGACCCGGAAGTGGCGCGCGGCGGGCTTGCGCCCGAGGGACCGCGCCCGGCGCCGCCCCTGCGGCAGGTGACGCTTTTGCAGCGCAAGGCCGAGCGGCCGGGCAAGCGGCTGGGCAAGACCACCGGCTGGATTCACCGCGCGGCGCTGAAGATGAAGGGCGTTGCCATGCGCTCGGGGGTGAATTACGAGCGCATCGACGCAGCCGGCCTGCATGTCAGCCACGGCGAGGGGCGCGAGCGGCCGGAACTGATCGAAGCCGACACCATCGTGCTCTGCGCGGGGCAGGTGCCGAACACCGCCCTTGCCGACGAGTTGCGCCTGGCCGGGATCGAAGCCCATGTGATCGGCGGGGCCGACCGGGCCGGAGAGCTCGACGCCAAACGCGCCATCCTGCAGGGCACGAAGCTGGGGCTTGCATTGTAGCCCGGCGAAAGGGAGCCCGCGCGCATGTTCGTGACCACACTGGCCGCCGTCGCGGGCGGCCTGCTGCCCAGCTTCCTGCTCATCGCCCTGGGCGGGCTGGTGCGCCCACGCCTGCCGCAAAAGGCCTGGATCGGCCTCGACCGGCTCAATTTCGAGATCCTGTTTCCGGCGCTGATCTTCGTCGCCGCCTCCAGCCGCCCGATCGAGCCTGCCGACATGGCCCGGACCGGCCCGGCGGTCTGGGCGATCATGGCGGCGGGGCTGGCGCTGGGCTGGCTGGCACGCGGCGTGGGACCCGCGCGGTTTCTCGATTTTGCCGGCGCCTGGCAGACCGCCTGGCGGTTCAATACCGCGCTGGCCTTTGTCGCCGCGGGGGCGCTGCCGGGCGCGGATCTGGCAAAGCTGGCGGTGGTGATCGGCCTGGCGGTGCCGGTGGCCAATATCCTCGCGGTGGCGGCGCTGTCGCGGGGCAATGCGCTGGGGGGCGCCCCGACGATCCGGCGCATCGCGCTGAACCCGTTCCTGCTCGCCGCGCTGGCCGGGGTCGCGGTGGGGCTGAGCGGGTGGCAGCCGCCGGCCGCGCTGCTCAGGCCCGCGCAGATGCTCGCACAGGCGGCGGTGCCGGTGGCGCTGCTGTCGATCGGCGCGACCATGGACTGGCGCGCCCTGGGGCGGCTGGAGCGCTTTTCCGGCGCGCTGGTGGCAATCCGCCTGCTGATCCTGCCCGCGCTGACCCTGGCCCTGTGCCTGCTGGCGGGGGCCGAGCCGGCGCTTGCCCGGGTGCTGGTGCTGTTTGCCGCCCTGCCCACCGCCTCGGCGGCGCATGTGCTGGCGGCGGGCTTCGGCGCCGACCGCGGCCTGGTGGCGACCCTGATCGCCCAGTCCACCCGGCTGGCGGCGCTGACGCTGCCGGCCTGGCTGGTCCTGGCGGCGCTGGCCTTTCCCGGCTGAGCGGCCGCCGGGCAGACGCCCCCGCCCGCCCGTCATGCTGCGCTGCGGCAATCTGTCGGCGGCAAGGCTCTGGTCAAACTGACCTTGCAGGCGTAAAGCGCGATTCTCACTTCCAGAGGGCGCGCGCCATGACCATCTACCTGCCGATTGCCGAGGTCTCCGTGAACCTTTACCTGCTGTTGGGGCTGGGCGGCATGGTCGGGGTGCTTTCGGGCATGTTCGGGGTCGGCGGCGGCTTCATCCTCACCCCCTTCCTGTTCTTCATCGGCATCCCGCCGGCAGTGGCGGTGGCGACCGGGGCGAATCAGATCGTGGCCTCCTCGGTCTCCGGCGTGCTCGCGCATCTCAGGCGCAGGACCGTGGACCTGAAAATGGGGCTGATGCTGCTGGTGGGCGGGCTTGCCGGGGCGCAGGGGGGCTTGCGGGTCTTTGCCTGGCTCACCGAACTGGGGCAGGTCGATCTGCTGGTCAATCTCTTCTACGTCGTCTTCCTCGGCCTGATCGGCTCCCTGATGCTCATCGAGAGCCTGAACGCGCTCAGGCGCTCGAAGAAGGTCGGCCCCAGGCGCAAGCGGCGCCGGCGCCATTCGCGCCTGCAGGAACTGCCGCTGAAGATGCGCTTTCGCACCTCGCACCTCTATATTTCCAGCATTCCGGTGGTGGGAGTCGGCGTGCTGGTGGGCTTTCTTTCGGCGATCATGGGGGTGGGCGGGGGCTTCATCATGGTGCCGGCGATGATCTATGTGCTCGGGATGCCGACCAAGGTGGTGGTGGGCACGTCGCTTTTCCAGATCATCTTCGTGGCTGCCTTTACCACCGTGATGCACGCACTCGAGAGCCAGAGCGTGGATGTGGTGCTGGCGCTGGTGCTGATCGTCTCCGGCGTGGTCGGCGCGCAGATCGGCGCCAAGCTCGGCCTGCTGCTCAAGGCCGAACAGCTGCGGGTGCTCCTGGCGCTGATGGTGCTGGCGGTGTGCCTGAAGCTGGGCCTCGGGCTGGTGCTGGAGCCGGGCGAGGCCTTTTCCATCGTCCGCTGACGGCGGCTGAGGTCCGCTGACGGCGGCTGACGGCGGCTGACGGCCGGCGCGGAGGCGCGAAACGCAGCGTTTCCCCGTTTCCGCGCCACGAACACTCCGCTTTATTACCCCGCTATTGTCCGCTTGCGATCACGATCTTGCCCGATTTGTCGGCGATACCCTGCATCGAGGGGCCTGACAGATTGTGAGAGAGAGAGTGATGGACCGATTGAGCGAAATGGAGGCCTTTGCCACGGTTGTGGACCAGGGCGGATTTACCGACGCGGCCAAGAAGATGGGGATTTCCAAATCGGCCGTATCCAAGCATGTGTCATCCCTGGAGGCGCGCCTGGGGGCGCGGCTGCTGAACCGCACCACCCGGCGCGTGAGCCCGACCGAGATCGGCCTTGCCTATTACGACCGCGCCCGCAAGGTGCTCAACGATGCCGGCGAGGCCGATGCGCTGGTCACCTCGATGCAGAGCGCGCCTTCGGGCCTGCTGCGCATCAGCGTGGCGACCGATTTCGGCGTCAACCACCTGAGCCCGGTGCTGGGGGACTTCCTGCAGGAATTCCCCGATATCTCGGTGAACATGGTGCTGAACAACCGCTATGTGGAACTGATCAGCGAAAATTTCGACATGGCGATTCGCATCGGCGAGATGGAAGACAGCTCGCTTCGCGCCCGCAAGATCACCGAGACCACGAAGCGCATGGTGGCGAGCCCGGCCTATTTCCAGAAATACGGTCGGCCGATGCGCATCGACGACCTCAACGAGCACAAGCTCCTGCACTATTCCAGCCAGTCCTCGGGCAATGTCTGGAAGATCCCGGCGCCCTCGGGCGAGATCCGCCAGGTGCGCAGCGCCGGCTGGCTGAGCGTCAATGACGGCCAGTCCCTGCTCAATGCCGCGATCAGCGGGCTCGGGATCGCCTACCTGCCCAGTTTCCTCTACGCGGATGCGATGGAGCAGGGGCTGGTCGAAGACGCCATCCCCGACCTGCCCAAGGACATCCAGGGGATCTACGCGGTCTATCCGCCCGGCCGCTTCACCCAGCCCAAGGTGCGCGCCTTCATCGACTTTCTGGTGCATGTCTTCGGCGACAAGGGGCCGGACAAGTGGTAGGCCGCCGGCGTATTTCGGGAGATGCTTGCCTGTAACGAGTGCGATCGAGGAGCGATCAAAGTGCACCGGCGCTCCGGCGCGGCCCCCGCGGGGCTGGCCGGGGCGCCGTCCGTTTGCGGTGTGTGTGGGGGGGAGAAGGGGCGGTGCTTCCGGCGCGGGGCTCACGGGCCGGGCGAGGTAAGCACCGCTTCGACCCGGCGGTTGCGGGTGCGGCCGTCTTCGGTCCGGTTGCTGTCCAGCGGCGAGAGGAACCCCACCCCCTCGGCGCTCAGCTGCGCTTCGGGCAGGCCGTATTCGCCGATCAGGCGCGCGCGCACCGCTTCGGCCCGGCGCCGGGAAATGGCGATATTCACGTCAAGCGCGCCTTCGGCATCGGTATGGCCGACCAGCGCGATGCGCTGCTCCGGGTGGTCGCGCAGGTAGTCGGCCAGCGCCGCGAGGCTGGCAAAGGGGCCGGGGCCGAGCGCGGCGGAGCCGGTCTCGAAGGCGAGGTCGGCGAGCACCGCGTGGCCGTTCTGCTCCAGCTGCGCGCCGATGGGCGCATCCGGAAGGGCCGCCGCCTCGGCCGGCCCGGTCATGGTCGAGGTGACGGTATCGGCTGGCGCATCCGCCGCCAGCGCGCTCTCGGCCGGCTCGATCCGGGTGATCTGCACGAAGCCCGCGCCGGGCGAGGAAGACACCAGCAGCGCCACATGGGCCGGGGCGCTTTCGCTCGCCTTGCGCGCCAACAGATAGCGGAAATCGCCGAGATCCACATGCATCTTCGGCTCGCTCACCACGTCGAGGGCGAAGCGGAAGTCGAAGCCCCCGCATTGCGCATCGGCGCATTGGAACAGGACCTCGTAGCCCGCCTCCCGAAGCTGGCCTGCGAGCATCTCCAGCAGCGCCCCGGTATCGCCGCCCTTGCCCGGCAGGCGCCAGGCTTCGGTCGTGATCCGCCCGCGCGCGGCGAGGCGCTCCAGCGCCCCGTCGCGCCACGGCCCGGCGGCGAGCTGGTGCACGCCCGCCGCGCCCGCCTCGCTGTAGGTGCGCGCGGCCGGGGCGGGCAGCGAAAGGGTGGCGCGCAGCTCCGCCCCGGCGGCCTGCGCCTGGGCCGAGAGAGCCAGCAAGCCGGCGCTTATGAGGTCCGCCAGCCGCACCTAGCGCGCCTGCTTGTGGTATTCCGGGTTCGGCTCCATGCCCGTGGCCGAGGCGACCCGGTTGGTCATGTTGAAGAAGCCGGCCACGGAGGCGATGTCGAAGATGTCGCGGTCGCTGAAACCGGCCGCGCGCAGGGCTTCGCGGTCGGCTTCCTCGATCTCGGCGCTGGCGCGGGTGAGCTTTACGGCAAAGTCCAGCATGGCGCGCTCGCGCGCGGTCAGATCGGCGACGCGGTAATTCATCACCAGCGCCTCGCCCAGCTCCGGGCGCCCCGAAAGCGCGCGCACCGCCGCGCCGTGAGCCACCTGGCAATACCAGCAGCGGTTTTCCGCCGATACCGCCACCGCGATCATCTCGCGCTCGAGCTTCGAGAGGCCCGATGGCCCCAGCATCAGGTCGTTATACATGGCGGTGAAGGCATTTAGCTTGGCGATGTCGAAAGCATAGGCCCTGAGCACATTGGGCACGAGGCCGAGCTTTTCTTCGCACAGGTCGAAATATTTCCGCGTCTCGGCCGGCAGCGGCGCCACCGGCGGCAGGTCCAGCGCCGTGGGGGCTTTGGGCTTTTCGGTCATGGCATGTCCCTTTCGGGCGTGAGTGGCGCCCTGCGGTAATGATAATGCCCCACAAGGCGCATTCCAAGGGCCGTGTAGAGCGGATTGGCGGCGTGGTTGCCCCGGGTCACCACCAGCGAAAAGGTCTCGGCCCCCTCGCCCGCGGCCCATTGGGCGGCGCGGATCAGCAGATTGCGCCCGGTGCCCTTGCGCCGCATGTGGGGGGCGACCTCGAGCGCGTGCAGCATGGCGATGCCCTCGTGAATGGCGACAAAGGCCACGCCCGCGGGCTTGTCTTCGGTGCGACCGATCAGCGCGGTCTTGGGGAAGGGCGCGCGCGCCATCACCGCGAGGCGCGCGGGGCCGATCCCCGCTTCGGCCCAGATCTCGCGCATGATCGCCAGCGGCGGCCAGACCGGGATGCCGGAGGTGAGCGGCGCCTGCTGTGCGGCAAGCTCGCTGACCGGCATGGCGTAGATGTTGACCGGGTCGTTGAGCTCGTAGCCATGGGCGGCCAGCATCTGGTCAAGATGTTCCTCGCCCTCGCGCACCATGAACAGCGGAGTCTGGCCCAGCGCGCGCATGGCGGCCTCGGCGGCGGGCAGGTCGGCCTCGGTGGTGGGCCAGTTCTCGGTCGCGGCGCTCACCCGCTGGCCGCCGCCCGCGCCCTTGCGGATGGTCCAGGCGCCGACCTGACTGCGCGCCGCCGGCGGCCATGTGGCCTCGCAGACCTCGATCAGCCGGCGCGCGTCGGGCAGGGGGGCAGGGGCGCTCATGGCAGGGCTCCGAAGGTCTCGTGCAGATCGGCAAGCGCGGCGGCCACCGCCTGCGCGTCGCTCCCGCGCACCACGATATTGGCGCCATAGGTGCCGCCCTCGAAAAACGGATAGGAGCCGATCGACACCCCCGCATGGCGCGCGGCAAGCGCGGCCAGCGGCCCGGCGATATCGCCCTCGGGAAGCTCGACGCGCAGGCTCTCGCTCAGGGCCGCCGCCCCCCCGGCAAGGCGTGGCAAGAGCCCGTCGAGCATGGCGCGAAACACCTCGGGCACCCCGGCCATCACATGCACATTGCCCAGCGAAAAGCCCGGCGCGGTGGAAACCGGATTGTCGATCAGCGCCGCGCCTTCGGGGATCCGGGCCATGCGCTGGCGCGCCTCGTTGAACTCCACCCCCATCCGCTCGTAGCGCGCCGCCAGCAGGGCGCGCGCATCCTCGCGCACCGCCACCCGCGCGCCAAAGGCCGCGCCGATCGCGTCAGCAGTGATGTCGTCATGGGTGGGGCCGATCCCGCCGGAGGTAAAGACATGGCTGTAGCGCCCGGCCAGCGCGCGCACCGCCGCGCCGATCGCGCCCGCGTCGTCGCCGATCATGCGCACCTCGCACAGGTCGATCCCCGCCTGCGCGAGCCGGCCGGCGAGGTAATGGGCATTGCTGTCGCGGGTGCGCCCCGAGAGGATCTCGTCGCCGATCACCAGCATGGCCGCGGTCGGGTTTGCCCCTGATCCCTTCATGCGCTTGCTCCTTTGCCCCTCCCGGTATAGGCCCCGGGCCATGCGCTTTCAAACCCCTCTTGTGCCCGCCCGCCTGATCCGCCGCTACAAGCGGTTTCTGGCCGATGCCGTGCTGGAGGATGGCGGGCGCGAGATCACCGCCCATTGTGCCAACCCCGGCTCGATGCTGGGGCTTGCCGAGGAAGGCACGCGGATCTGGCTCGAGCCCAACGACGACCCGAAGAAGAAGCTCAGATACGGCTGGCGGCTGGTGGATCACGAAAACGGCCACTTCACCTGCGTCGATACGTCGGTGGCCAACCGCGCCCTGCGCGAGGCCCTGCTGGCGCGCCGCCTGCCGGAACTGGCCGCGTATGAAACCATCCGCGCCGAGGTGAAATACGGCGAGAAAAGCCGGGTCGATTTCCTGCTGAGCGGTGCCGGCAGGCCCGACCTTTATATCGAGGTGAAATCGGCGACGCTGAGCCGCGCCCCGGGCCTCGCCGAATTCCCCGACAGCGTGACCGCCCGCGGCAGGCGCCACCTCGAGGAGCTTGCGGCCATGGTGCGCGCGGGCCATCGGGCGATGCTCCTCTACCTCGTCCAGCGCAGCGACTGCACCCGCCTCGACCTGGCCCGCGACATCGACCCGGCCTATGCGCGGGCCTTCGAAGCCGCCCGCGCCGCCGGGCTGGAAGTGCTGGCCTATGGCACAAAGATCACGCCCGAAGCGGTGGAACTGGCCGCCCCTCTGGCCTATGGCGCCTGAAATGCCTATCTGTATGCAAACAGCGATGGAACACCCGTGGACAAGAAACGCATAAACCTCACCCGCGACGGCATCCGCCTGCACGAGCCCGAAGACTTCGCCGGGATGCGCAAGGCCGGACGCGTGGCCGCCGATATCCTCGACCGCATCGCGCCGATGGTGCAGCCCGGCGTCACCACCGCCGAGCTCGACAAGGCCGTGGAAGAGATGGTCAACGAAGCCGGCGCCACCTCGGCCACGATCGGCTACAAGGGCTACAAGCACGCCACCTGCATCTCCATCAATCACGTCGTCTGCCACGGCATCCCGTCCGACAAGCGCATAAAGGACGGCGACATCCTCAATATCGACGTGACCGTGATCGTCGATGGCTGGTATGGCGATACCTCGCGCATGTATGTGGCCGGCAGACTCAGCCGCAAGGCCGAACGCCTGATCCAGGTCACCCATGACGCGCTGATGAAGGGGATCGAGCAGGTCCGCCCCGGCAAGACCTTCGGCGATATCGGCCACGCGATCCAGGCCCATGCCGAAGCGCACCGCTACTCGGTGGTGCGCGACTTCTGCGGCCACGGGCTCGGCCAGGTCTTCCACGCGCCGCCCAACGTGCTCCACTACGGCCGCCCCGGCACCGGCCCGGTGCTGCAGGAGGGAATGTTCTTCACCATCGAACCGATGATCAATGCCGGGCGCCCCGAAACCAAGGTGCTGGCCGATGACTGGACTGCGGTGACCCGCGACAAATCCCTCTCGGCCCAGTTCGAACACTCGATCGGCGTCACCGCCGAGGGCTGCGAAATCTTCACCCTGAGCCCGGCGGGCAGGTTCCACCCCACCTGGGGCTGAGCCCCTTCTTCTGTTCGAAAATATCCCCGCCGGAGGCATGAAATCTCCGCGCCGAAGGCGCGCCCCCGAATCCCCGATTTTTCTGCGAAAAATCGCCGCCGCCCAGCCTATCGCGCGAGCTCCGCCACCAGCCCCCGCGCCGCCGCCTCGATCAGGTCCAGCGCCGCATCGTAGGCCCCGGTATAATACGGGTCCGGCACATGATCGGCGCCGGCCTGCGGCGCGTAGTCGGTAAACAGGCGCACAGGCGTTGCATTGCCCGGCGGGCGCAGCCGCTCCATGTCGGCGATATTGTCCGCATCCATGCCGATGATCAGGTCGAATTCCTCGAAATCCGCCGCGCGGAACTGCCGGGCGCGCAGGGCCGAAAGGTCATGCCCCCGCGCCCGCGCCGCCCGCTGCATCGGCGCATGGGGCGCTTCGCCCACATGCCAGCCCGAGGTGCCGGCGCTGTCCGCCTCGACCTCGAGCCCGGCCTCGCGCGCAAGCGAGCGAAACACCCCCTCGGCGGCGGGCGAGCGGCAGATATTGCCGAGACAGACGAACAGGATACGCTTCACGGTGGGTTTCATGGCGCCGTGATAGCGCCTTTGCGCCCGGCAGGCAAATCGGCGCTACGTTCCGGGGCGCCTCCACCGCATCTTCATGTAAAGCGTGCCGTCCTGCAGTTCGTCAAGCATCTGGGCGATGCGCTTTTCGCGCGTCTCGGGGCGCTTGGCGCGGGCGATCCAGGCGAGGTAATCGTTGCGCTGGTAGGGCGGGCGGGCGTCATAGGCGGCGCTCAGAGCGGCGCTGTCGAGCCGGGCGCGGATATCCGGCGGCATCGGCTGGAGGGGGCGTTTCAGGGCCATGGGCGCAGCCTGCGCCGGCTTTCCGGACCCTGTCAAGCCCGGCGGGCCGGTGGCGAGGGGCACGCGCCTCCGCCCGGGGCACGCCCTAGGTCACATACCCATAAACAGGGTTCCCATTTCTGACGCGTTGTGATTCACTTTCTGCAAAGAGCAGGAGGTGAGCATGGCGCGTTTCGATCTGACGGATTTCGAGTGGTCGGTGATCCAGCCGTTGCTTCCGACCAAGGTGCGCGGCGTGAAGCGGCGGGATGACCGGCAGGTTCTGAACGGCATCTTCTGGCGGCTGCGCACCGGCGCGCCATGGGCCGACATTCCGGCCCGCTATGGCCCCTATACGACCTGCGTCAACCGTTTCAACCGATGGCGCAGGGCAGGTATATGGGCGCGTATTCTCGACGCGATATCAGAGGCTTACGAGGGCGACATCCAGATGATCGACAGCTCATCCATTCGGGTTCACCAGCACGGGGCGAACGGCCCGAAGTTCGGCGGATCGGCAAACACTCCGGGGGAGTGTTTGCCCGACGGACGGGGCGATCCGGTTGCATGGGTCGCTCGCGGGGCGGGCTGGCCACCAGGATCCACGCCCTGGCCGATGCGCTCGGCCGCCCGATCCGGCTGATGCTGAGCCCGGGTCAGGCCTGGGACGGCCGCGCCGCCGAGCAGTTGCTGGCCGCGCTCCCCAAAGGTTGCCGCCTGCTGGCCGACCGCGCCTACGACAGCAACGCCATCCGGGCCTTGCTGGCGGCACAAGGGGCCGAGGCCGTGATCCCGTCGATGCCCCAGCGCAACCCGGTCATCCCCCACGACCGCGAGGCTTACAAAGCGCGCAACATGGTCGAGAGATTCTTCAACAAGCTCAAACACTTCCGCGCGGTGGCCACGCGCTACGACAAGCGCGACGACAACTACCTCGCCTCCATCCAACTCGCTTCTATCAGGATTTGGTTGCGATCTTGTGAGTCGGTGACCTAGGCTCAGGACCCATCAATCCCGCGCTCACAGTCCGGCGGATTTGCTCCCTGAATGCGTTGCAAGACCTTGAAGTGAGCCGGAAAAGAAAACCTTCCAGTGGACGGTTTTCCCGGCGAACGAGCACTATTCCTGCGGTCTTGCGCCTGTTCGGGAAGCAAATCCGCCGGACTGTGAACGTGGGATTGATGGGTCCTGAGCCTAAGCCAGCAGCTCCGCCAGTACCAGGGCCATGACCGAGGCCGAATGTTCCATGTCCTCCACCCCGACCCATTCGTCGGGCTGGTGGGCAAGGTCGAGGATGCCCGGCCCGTAGGCGATGCAGTTCTTCAGCCGGCCGATCCGGTCGATATGCTTCTGGTCATAGGTGCCCGGCGAGACGACGTAATCGGGCGTCCGCTCCAGCACCTTCTCGATCGCCCGCGCGGTGGCGCTCACCACCGGGGCGGCGCGGTCGGTCATGGTGGGGATCACCTCGTGCATGTCGCGGATCTCGTATTCGAAGCCCGGCCGCTCGGCGCGGATCTTCTCGAGCATCCGGGCGACCTCGCGCTTGACCTCCTCCAGATCCTCCTCGATCAGAAACCGCCGGTCGATCACCAGCCGGCAGCGGTCGGCGACGCAGGGGGCGGGCAGGCCGGTATAGCCGGGCTCGGGCTCCGCCTCGCCGCCATGGATCGAGTTGATGTTGAGCGTCGATTGCTTCGCCCCGTCGGGCACTACCGGCATCTCGGTGCGCTTGGCGGCAAGGAGCGGAAACAGGCTGCGCTCCATCTCTTCAAGCACCGCGCCCATATGACGGATGGCGCTGTCGCCCAGAAACGGCATCGAGCCATGGGCGATGCGCCCCTTCGTTTCGATCTCGGCCCACCAGACCCCGCGATGGCCAAGGCAGATGCGGTCCTTGTTCAAGGGCTCGGGGATGATCACATGCTGCACGCGGGCCGGGTCGAAATACCCCTTCTCGGCGAGATAAGCGACGCCGCCGAAGCCGCCCGATTCCTCGTCCGCCGTGGCGGATATCTCGACCGCGCCGGCATGATCGGGGTAAAGCGCCACGAATGCCTCGGCGGCGATGATCGAAGCCGCCAGCCCCCCCTTCATGTCACACGCCCCGCGCCCGTAAATGCGCCCGTCCTCGAGCGCGCCGCCGAAAGGGTCGCGTGTCCAGCCATGACCCACCTCGACCACATCGTGGTGGCTGTTGAAATGCACGCAATCGCCCGCGCGCCCCCCTTCATGGCGCGCCACCAGATTCCAGCGTGGCCAGTCGGGCACATCGCCCACCGCCCCCTCGGCGCGGATCAACTCCACCTGCCAGCCCTGCTTTCCGAGCCGCTCGGCCAGAAAGGCGCATATCTCGCGGTATTTCTGCCCCGGCGGGTTCAGGGTCGGGATGCGGATCAGGTCTTGCGTCAGCGCGATCAGGTCTTCGCGCCGCGCGGCGATTTCGGCAAGCAGGCGGTCGGTCATGCAGGGACGTTAGGAGCGGGGCGCGGGCTTGGCAAGCCCGGCCGCATCGCCTGAGGGGCTTTCGGAGCGCGACCGGGCGGCGGGGGCGATTTTTCGCAGAAAAATCGAGGCGCGCGCTTCAGCCGGGGCGCAGGCCGAGGATCGCGCGCGCCTCGGCGGGGCTTGCCACCGGCCGGCCGTGGCGGGCGCACAGATCGGCGGCGCGGCGCACGAGCGCGGCATTGGAGGGGGCGAGGGTCTCGCGGTCGAGCCGCAGATTGTCCTCGAGCCCGGTGCGCAGATGCCCGCCGGCGGCGATGCACCATTCGTTCAGCAGGATCTGCCCCGCCCCCACGCCAGCTGCGCACCATTCGGCGTCCGGGGCGAGGCGGGCGAGGGTTTTCACATAGAAATCAAATACTTCCCTGTCCACCGGCATGGCGTTCTTCACCCCCATTACGAATTGCACATAGAGCGGGCGGGCCAGGCGGCCGTCCTCGCTCATCCTGACCGCCTGAAAGATGTGGGAGAGGTCGAAAGCCTCTATCTCGGGTTTGATCTCGTATTTCAGCATCTCGCTTGCCAGCCAGTCCACCAGGTCCGGCGGGTTTTCATAAACGCGGGTGGGGAAATTGTTGCTGCCCACGGTGAGCGAGGCCATGTCGGGCCTGAGCGGCAGCATCCCGCCGCGCACGCGCCCCGCACCCGAGCGCCCGCCGGTGGAGAATTGCACGATCATGCCGGGGCAATGGCGGCGGATACCCTCGGCGAGGCGCGCGAATTTCTCCGGGTCGGAGGAGGGGGTGCCGTCGTCTTCGCGCACATGCAGATGGGCGATGGAGGCCCCGGCCTCATAGGCCTCGTGGGTGCTTTCCACCTGTTCGGCAACGGTGATCGGCACGGCCGGGTTATGCGCCTTTTGCGCGACCGAGCCGGTGATGGCAACGCAGATGATGCAGGGTTTCATGGGGCCTCGGATGGTGGGTGCGGGCTCATTGCAGGTGCCCGGTCTCGGCGAGGAAACGGCCGATCAGGGCCGCGTATTCGGCGGGCCGCTCGATGCCGGGCAGGTGGCCCGCCCCGCGCATCAGCTCGAAGCGCGCGCCGGGGATCAGCCCGGCGGTCTCGCGCACGAGGTCGGCGGGGGTGGAGCCGTCTTCGCCCCCGGCAATGGCCAGCGTCGGCAGGCGCAGGCGGGCGGTGCTTTCGAAGAGGTCGGTCTCGGCAATCGCCTCGCAGGCGCCGATATAGCCCGCGAGCGGCTGGCGCAGGAGCATGTTGAGGCAGGCCTCCACCGCGCCCGGCGCCTCGGCGCGAAAGCGGCGCGAGAACCAGCGCTCCATGGTGGCAAAGGCAATGGCGCCGATGCCCCCGGCGCGCAGTTCGTCGATGCGCGCCTGCCAGATGCCCGGGGTGGCGATCTTGGCGGCGGTGCCCGAGAGGATCAGCACCCGCACGAGGTCCAGCCGCTCGGCCGCGAGCCCCTGGGCGATCATGCCGCCGATGGAGAGGCCGAGGAAGGCGGCTTCGCGGATCTCGAGCCGGTCCATCAGCGCCGCCACATCGGCCACCATGTCGCCCATGTAATAAGGCCCCTCGGGGCAGGTCGAAAGCCCGTGGCCGCGCATGTCGTAGCTGAGCACCCTGAGCCCCTCGGGCAGGTGAGGGATCAGCGCATCCCACAGGCGCAGGTCGGTGCCGAGCGCCCCGGAAAGCACCAGCGCCGGCGCCTCTTCGGGGCCGGTGAGGCGGTAATGCAGGCGGATATCGCCGCCGATCTCAGCCATCTGCATGGGCACTCTCCCCGCCTTGTTCGGCCAGCGCGCGGGCAAAGAGGGGCGCGTCCACATTGCCGCCGGAAATGACCGCCACCACCGTATCCCCCGCGAGCTTTTCGCCATGAAACAGCGCCGCGGCCAGCGCCACCGCGCCGCCGGGCTCGGCGACGACCTTGAGCCGTGAAAATGCCAGCGCCATGGCCCGCAGCGCCTCTTCTTCGCTGACCACGAGGCCGGGGCCGCAGAGCCGGTGCAGGATCGGAAAGGTCAGTTCGCCCGGCGCGGGCGTGATGATCGCATCGCACAGCGCGCCGGTCGTGGGGCGGCTGTTCTGCTCGATCCGCCCCGAGGCGAGCGAGCGCGCCACGTCGTCAAAGCCTTCGGGCTCGACCGGGCGCACGCGGAGCCCCGGCGCCTCGGCTTCGAGCGCCAGCGCGATGCCCGAGGTGAGCCCGCCGCCGCCGCAGGGCACCAGCACGCTGCCGGTAGTGCCGGCGGGCAGGTCGGCGGCGATCTCGAGCCCCACCGTGCCCTGCCCCGCGATCACCTCCGGGTTGTCAAAGGGCTTGATCAGGGTGAGTCCGCGCTCTTCGGCAAGGCGCGCGCCGAGCGCTTCGCGGTCCTCCCGGTCGCGGTCATAGAGCACCACTTCGGCCCCGAGCGCGCGGGTATTGGCGATCTTCAGCGCCGGGGAGTCCGAGGGCATGACGATCACCGCGCTGGTGCCGAAATCGCGCGCGGCCTGGGCCACGCCCTGGGCGTGATTGCCGCTGGAATAGGCAATGAGCCCGCGCGCGCGCTCGCCCTCGCCCAGCGCCGAGACGGCGGCGCGCGCGCCGCGATACTTGAAGCTGCCGGTATGCTGGAGACATTCGGGCTTGACGAACAGGCGCCGCCCGGCGATCTCGTCGAGAAAGGGCGAGGAGAGGAGCGGGGTGTGGCGCGCATGACCCTGAAGGCGGGTGGCAGCGGCGCGGATCCTGTCGATATTCATGCGCGCATGTCCCCGATCCAGGCGCGGATCGCCGCGAGCGATTCGGGCTCGTCGAGAAACGGCACATGGCCGCGCCCCGGCACCTCGGCCACGCGCATTTCGGGATATTCGGCGCGCATTTTCGCGACCGTCTCGGCGGAGAGGATATTGGAATTCTTGCCATGGATCAGCGCCGTGGGCAGGCCCTTCAGCGCGCGGAAAAAGGGCCACAGGTCCTGCGGCGGCGCGGCCGCCATCGCCTCGACCGCCTCGCGCAGGCGCGCATCATAGCGCAGCGCCAGCCCGCCCTCGACTTCCTTGTAAGAGAAGCCGGCCTCGCGCTGCCAGACCTCTGGCGGCACCTTCTCAAAGCCCACTGCCTGCATGTAGGCGGCGCGCAGCTGGGCGGCTTCGGCCAGGGTTTTAATGACCGGGGGCTTGCCCAGATAGGCCATGATCGCATCCAGGCCGCCAGGGTCGATCTCCGGGCCGATGTCATTGAGACACACCCCCAGCAGCCGCGCGCGCGCCGCTGCGGCCAGCCCCATGGCGATCAGCCCGCCGCGCGAAGTGCCGATGATCGCCGCCCGCTCCAGCCCCAGATGATCCAGGAGCGCCAGCGCATCGGCCCCCTCCTGCTCGGGCGTATAGGTCTCGGGGCCGGGCCAGTCGCTCTTGCCGCGGCCGCGGTAATCCATGCGGATCAGGCGCACGCCTTCCAGATGAGGCGCGAGGAAATCGAAATCGCGCATGGTGCGGGTGAGGCCGGCGAGGCAGAGGACCGGCAGGCCCGCGCCCGCGTCCTCGTAAGCGATCTTCGTGCCGTCGGAAGCGGTGAAACGGGGCATCAGTATTCCCTTGCCAGTTGGGGGATCGGGGTGAGGTCGCTGAGCGTGGCACGCGGGCTGTGGTCGAGCCGGTCCAGGGGCTCGCCCGCGCGGTTGACCCAGACCGCCTGAAAGCCGAAAGCCTGCGCCGCCAGCGCGTCCCAGCAATTGGACGAGACGAAGAGCACATGACGCGCGGGGCAGTGGAAGCGCTCGGTGACCAGCCGGTAAACCGCCGGGGCGGGCTTGAAGATGCCCACCTGCTCGACGCTCAGCACATCGTCGAGATGGGCGCCGATCCCGGCCGAATCCACGGCGGCGGCGAGCATCTCCGGCGCGCCGTTGGACAGGATCGCGGTATTGAAGCCCGCCGCCTTGAGCGCGGCGAGCATGGGGGGGACTTCCGGGTAGGCCGCCAGCACGCGGTAAAGCTGCATCAGGCGCGCGCGCAGGGCCGCATCGCCCGCAAGCCCGTGGCGCTCCAGCGCCCAGTCGAGCCCGTCGCCGGTGACCTGCCAGAAATCGCGATGCTCGCCCACAAGCGCGCGGTGCCAGGTATATTGCAGCTGCTTCGTGCGCCAGTCGGCGGCCAGCGCCTGCCAGCAGGCCGCGAGTGCTGCGCGCCCGGGTTCGGCCGCCGCCGCGCGCGCCGCGGCGTTGACATCGAACAGCGTGCCGTAAGCGTCGAAGATGCAGGTGGTGATGGTCATGCGCGCCCTCCCGAGGACAGAATGCCCCCTTGCGGCCGGGAGTGCACGATTTTTCTGCGAAAAATCGGGTCCCCGCCCTACAGATTGTCGAATTGCGGCATGCCGAGCACGTGGAAGCCGCCATCGACCTTGATGATCTCGCCGGAGGTGCAATTGCCGTAATCGCTGGCCAGATAGACGGCGGTGCCGCCCACCGCCTCGAGCGTCACGTTGCGGCGCAGGGGGGCGTTGGCCTCGGTGTGGCGGAAGGTCTTGCGCGCCCCGGCAATGGCGGCGCCGGCGAGCGTCTTCATCGGCCCCGGCGAAATGGCGTTCACGCGGATATTCTGCGGCCCGAGGTCGTTGGCGAGGTAGCGCACGCTCGATTCCAGCGCCGCCTTGGCCGGCCCCATCACGTTGTAAAACGGCGCCACGCGCTGGGAGCCGTTATAGGTGAGCGTGATGATCGAACCGCCCTCGGGCATCAGCTCGGCGGCGCGATTGGCCGCGTCGATGAAGGAATAGACCGAGATGTTCATGGAATTGAGGAAATTGGCGCGGCTGGTGTCGCGGAAGCGCCCGGCCAGTTCCTCCTTGTCGGAAAAGCCGATCGCGTGGACGAGGAAATCCATGCTCCCCCAGCGCTCCCTGAGCGCGGCGAAGCCCGCCTCCATCGCCGCTTCGTCGGTCACGTCGAGGTCGATGCAGAAATCCGAGCCGAGGCTTTCGGCGAGCGGCTTCACCCGGTCGCCGAACATGTTGCCCTGATAGGAAAAGGCCAGCTCCGCCCCCTCGCCGGCCAGCGCCTCGGCGATGCCCCAGGCGATCGAGCGCTTGTTGGCCACGCCCATGATCAGCCCGCGTTTGCCCTTCATCAGATCCGCCATGTCATCCGTCCTGTCTCTAATCCGTGAACCGGCTCAGCAGCATCGAGCCATTGGTGCCGCCGAAGCCGAAGGAATTGGTCATCACCGTGTCGAGCCCGGCATTCTCGCGCGTTTCGGTGACGATTTCGCCGGGCGAAAGCGCCGGGTCGAGGGTCTCGACATTGATCGAGGGGGCGATGAAGTCGTGCTCCAGCATCAAGAGGCAATAGACCGCCTCCTGCGCCCCGGTCGCGCCCTGGGAATGGCCGGTCATGCTCTTGGTGGAGGAGATCGGCGGGGTGGAACCTGCTCCAAACACCCGGCGCACCGCTTCCACCTCGCCCACATCGCCGACCGGGGTCGAGGTGCCGTGGGCATTGATATAGCTCACCCGCCGGCCCTCGGGCAGGGTCGAGAGCGCCAGCCGCATGGCCCGCTCGCCGCCCTCGCCGGAGGGTGCCACCATGTCGGCCCCGTCGGAGGTGGCGCCGAAGCCCGTGACCTCGGCATAGATCCTGGCGCCGCGGGCGCGGGCGTGCTCAAGCTCCTCGAGCACCAGCATGCCGCCGCCGCCGGCGATGACGAAGCCGTCGCGGTCGGCGTCAAAGGCGCGGGAGGCCTTCTCGGGGGTGTCGTTATACTTGCTGCTCATCGCCCCCATGGCGTCGAACAGGCAGGAAAGGGTCCAGTCGAGCTCTTCGCCGCCGCCGGCAAACATCACGTCCTGCCTGCCCAGCATGATCTGCTCGCTGGCCGCGCCGATGCAGTGCAGGCTGGTGGAGCAGGCCGAGGTGATCGAGTAGTTGATGCCCTTGATCCGGAACGCGGTGGAGAGGTTCGCGCTGATCGTCGAGCCCATGCATTTGGGCACGGCAAAGGGGCCGATGCGCTTGGGATTGTTGTTCTTTTCCACCACCTGGTGGGCGGCAAACATGGCGCTGGTCGACGGGCCGCCGGAGCCGGCAATGAGCCCGGTGCGCGGGTTCACCACCTCGCTTTCCTCAAGCCCCGCATCCGCGATCGCCTGCTGCATGGAAATGTAGGCATAGGCCGCCCCCGGCCCCATGAAGCGCAGGCGGCGCTTGTCCACATGCTCGGCGATGTCGATATCCGGCGCGCCGGCGACCTGGCTGCGAAAGTTTCGCTCGGCCATGTCCTGATTGGCGGTGATGCCCGAGCGCCCCGCCCTGAGCGAGGCCAGCACCGCTTCCTTGTCATTGCCGATCGCCGAGACGATGCCCAGCCCGGTCACCACTACCCGCCGCATGCGCGCGCTCCCTTCCTGCCCCTAGCTCTCGGAGAGAGCCACCTTCATGTCCCTGACTTCATAGATGACTTCGCCATCGGCCTCGACGATCCCGTCGGCCACGCCCATGGTCAGGCGGCGATTCTGCACCGCCCTGGTGAAATCGACCCGGTAGGTGAGCATCCGCCGGTCCGGGCGCACCATGCCCTTGAGCTTGACTTCGCCCACGCCCAGCGCATAGCCGCGCCCCTTCCAGCCGCGCCAGCCGAGGTTGAATCCGGTCAGCTGCCAGAGCCCGTCGAGGCCCAGACAGCCGGGCATGATCGGGTTGCCGGGGAAGTGGCACTCGAAGAACCACAGGTCGGGGCGGATGTCGAACTCGGCCAGCACATGGCCCTTGCCATGGGCCCCGCCATCGGCGCTGATCTCGGTGATCCGGTCCATCATCAGCATCGGCGGCGCGGGCAATTGCGCATTGCCGGGGCCGAAAAGCTCGCCGCGGGCGCATTTCAACAGGTCGTCGCGGTCGAAGCTGGTGGGATATTCCGCCATCGGCTGCCTTTCCGTCATTCTGGCTGTTCGCATCCGTCTAGCATTGGCCCGGACGGGGGCGCAAGGCCATGTCGCGGCATGGATCGCTTGAAGTTTTCCCCGATCCGCCCCTATATTGCCCGGGAAACACGCGGAAAGAATGCCCATGGACCGCCCGACCTTTCCCAGCGCCGCGGACTGGCTCGCCGAAGCCGGGCTGCGCCCGACCCGCCAGCGCCTGGCGCTCGCCCACCTGCTGATCGGCGACGGCAAGCACCGGCATGTCACCGCCGAAAGCCTGTTCGAGGCCGCGCGCCGGGCCGGGGATCCGGTCTCGCTGGCCACGGTCTACAATACGCTGAAGGTGTTTTCCGAGGCCGGGCTTCTGCGCGAGATCACCGTGAACGGCGCGCGCAGCTACTTCGACACCGATACCTCCAACCACCCGCATTTCTTCTGGGAAGAGACCGGCGACCTGTCGGATGCGCCGGGCGAGGAACTGGAAATCGCCCGCCTGCCGGAGGCCCCGGCGGGGGCGGAAATCTCCAAGGTGGACGTGGTGATCCGGGTGCGGCAGAAGGCGCCGGCCTGCTGAGGCGGCCCGAGGCGGCCGGCGCGTGCTGCCGGGCGGCGGGGCGCCAGGCGTTTTCGAAAACGCCTGGCAAGACTTTTCGAAAAGTCTTGCCCCGCTCAGCCGATCGAGACCAGTTCGAAGTCGAATACCAGTTCCTTGCCGGCCAGCATGTGGTTGGCGTCAAGCGTCACGCTGTCCTCGCCCACGGCGGTAATGGTGACCGGGGCGGCGCGCCCGTCGGGGCTGCGCATCTCCAGCATGGTGCCCACTTCCAGCGGCAGGTCGTCAGGCAACTGGCTCTTGGGCACTTCCAGCACGCCTTCGGGGTGATGGTCGCCATAGGCATCGGCAGGGGCGATGGTGACCTTTTTCCTCTCGCCGACCTTCATGCCCGGCAGAGCGGCGTCGAGGCCGGGGATGATCTGGCCGGAGCCGACGGTGAATTCCAGCGGCGCGCGGCCTTCGGAGCTATCGAACACCGTGCCGTCCGTCAGGCTGCCGGTGTAGTGAATGGCAACCTTGTCGCCGGTTTTGACTTCGCTCATGGGGAACCTTTCCGGGTTTGCGTGAGATCGTTTTCCGACATGCAGGCCTTTTCGTCCAGTTTGCCCCAGTAACCCCTGGGGATGGGGTAGAAGCCCGCATCGCGGTAGCTCCATCCATACGCAACCCCGTCGCGGAATACCAGAGCGTGCAGGTCGGTCTGAATCTCCCGGCCGGCAAAGCGCAGGGAGTCGCGCAAGCGGGACATTTGCAGGCAGTCGGCGTGAAAGGCGCGGGCCCGCTCCCGGATCAGGCGCGCCGCCGAGGCGTCCATCTGCGCGAGCAGCGCCCAGGCGGCCAGAATCAGGGCCGCAAAAAGCCCCCATTTGCGCCAGATGCCGCCAAGCATCCACAGGAGCGCGAGCCCCAGCCCCAGCCCGAGGCCGGTTTTCAGCACGGGCATGGCCGCCACCTCGCAAATGCCGGGCAGCAGGTGCTGGCCGGTCCAGGCCAGGGCGAATATCCCGACCGGAGGAAAGGCGGCGCTCAGGGCCAGGACCAGCATGTCCAGCCGGTCGCCCGCGGATGTCAGCCACAGGGCCCGGGACAGGACGATCGCCGCCGAGACCTGCATGATCCAGGCGCTTGCCAGAGGAACGGGGAAAACGGATCGCCCGCCCCCCCGGCGCCGTCCGGCGGGCAGGAAGACAACGATCCTCCACCACAGAAAGGCAAGCGCCCCCAGGGCCAGCAGGAGCGCGGGTATCAGGAGCAGGGCCATCGTGACCCTGCCCCTAGAACCACTGCCCCGGTTCCATCAGGCCGAGGTCGAGAAGCTGCTGCGAATTCCACCTGAACCGGGCCGAGTTGTGCCATTTGAAGCTGTGGATGTCGAAGGTCGACCCGGCGTTTGTCTTCAGCGCCTTGGCAGTGCGGAAGCTGGCAATGGCGGTGGTGATGTTGTTATGCCAGGGGCAGGCATAGGTGTTGTATTCCTCGTCGTTGAAGGTGTGGTCGGCGCGCAGGCGCAGGCCCCTCTTGGCGCGAAACAGCGCGATCCGGTCGATCTTGCGCCGGGAGGGCGGGATATGCTCCTCGAAGCGCCAGCGCAGCCCGCCGAAGAAGTCCAGCTGGCGCTCCTTCGGCTGGCCGTCCGGGCCGTCGCGCCCGAGCGCGTAATAGCCGGAGCGGTCGAGAAAGGCGTTTTCCAGCGACACCGCGTTGGGGTGGCGGTCGAGATCGTCGGCATAGAGGTCGATCACATAGGTCAGCACCGCATCGCGCCGCTCTTCGGTGTGAAAGGCGAGCATCTCGCCGATCGTGCGGCTCTCGCAGAACGGGTAGAAGAGGTACTCGGCATTGTAGCAGTAATACATCCACAGGCCCGGCGCCGCCTCGATCAGCGCATTGACCGCCTGCTGGGTGGCGCCCTCGGCGGCGGTGTCGAAATCGACCCGGTGGATGTCGGCCTCCGCCGCCCCGGAAAGCTCCAGCGCCGCCGGCGCAAACAGGATCAGCGCCCTGAAGCCGGCCTTCTGGTGGTGGGCGATGGTGCTCTCCACCTCGACCGGGTCTTCGGCCAGCACCAACGCCACCGGCCCCCTGGCCAGCGCCTGTTTGCCTTCGCGCAGGAATCTGTCCAGTGACGAATAGCGCATGGCCGCTCTTGCCCCGCCCGTGGTTGACTTTCCCTGAAAGTTCCACGAAAGCCGGCCGGGCGCAAGCGTTGCGGGGCGGCGCGTTTCGCGCTAGGAGGCGGGCCTGAAGCGCAGCGCCAGGGAGCCGGAGATGGCCGAGAGCAGAAAACTTTTCATCCGCAGCTATGGCTGCCAGATGAATGTCTATGACAGCGAGCGCATGGAAGAGCTGCTGGCGGGCGAGGGCTACGAGCCCACCGACAGCCCGGATGATGCCGACATGATCCTGCTCAATACCTGCCATATCCGCGAAAAGGCGGCCGAGAAGGTCTATAGCGAGCTCGGCCGCTTCAAGGGGCTGAAGGCGGAAAAGCCCGGCCTGAAGATCGGCGTCGCCGGCTGCGTCGCCCAGGCCGAGGGCGAGGAGATCGTGCGCCGCCAGCCGCTGGTCGATCTGGTGGTGGGGCCGCAGGCCTATCACCGCCTGCCGGCGATGCTCGCGCGCCTCGATGCCGGCGAAAGGGCGCTCGATACCGATTTCCCGGAGGAAGACAAGTTCGACCACCTGCCCGCGCGCCCCGCGCGCCCGCAGCCCGGGCGCGGGCGCGGCCCCACCGCCTTTGTCACCGTGCAGGAGGGTTGCGACAAGTTCTGCGCCTTCTGCGTGGTGCCCTATACGCGCGGCGCCGAGGTGAGCCGGCCGGCCCGGCGCATCCTCGCCGAAGCCCGGGCGCTGGTCGCGCGCGGGGTGGTCGAGATCACCCTGCTGGGCCAGAACGTGAACGCCTACAATGACGAGGGCACCAGCCTTGCCGGGCTGATCCGCGAGCTTGCCCGGATCGACGGGCTCGCGCGCATCCGCTTCACCACCAGCCACCCGCGCGACATGGGCGACGATCTGATCGCGGCGCTCGGCGAGGAACCCAAGCTCATGCCCTACCTGCACCTGCCGGTGCAATCGGGCAGCGACCGGATCCTGAAGCGGATGAATCGCGGCCACACGGCCGAGGAATACCTTGCGCTCATCGCGCGCATCCGCGCCGCGCGGCCCGATATCCTGCTCTCGGGCGATTTTATCGTCGGCTTCCCCGAGGAGACGGATGCCGATTTCCGCGACACCATGGCGCTGATCGAAGCGGTCGGTTACGGCCAGGCCTACAGCTTCAGATATTCGCCCCGCCCCGGCACGCCCGCCGCCGAGCGCGCCCAGGTGGACCCGGAAGCGGCCAGCGCCCGGCTCGCCGAGCTTCAGGCCCTGCTCACCCGCCAGCAGCGCGCGGCGCAGGAAGCGATGGTCGGGCGCGAGGTCAGCGTGCTGTTCGAAAAGCCCGGCCGGCTCGAAGGTCAGATGGTGGGCAAGTCCGAATATCTCCACGCGGTGCATGTCAGCGATTGCGACCTTGCCCCCGGCGCGCTCCGGCGGGTGAGAATCACGCAAAGCGGGCCGAACTCGCTCGGCGGCGTTCTGGTCGGGTGAGCCAGGCAACGATACGCGGTTTTTCCGGCTCTTTACGGAACAAAGCCGGTAACGGCCGCAAATTGTTGCCGATTCTCACCCAATAGGGCGAAAATCCGCCTTTCTTTGGCGCCAAATTCCGCTAAGATACCTGCGGTACTGCAAAAACTTGCCGGGTGGTTGGTTGCTCGCTGGCCGGTTGGTGAATCGAGATGGGGGGATATGACGGTGAAGACCGCTATACAAGAATTCCTGCGCGTGGCCCTGACCGTTCTCGGCGCCTCGCTCATGGCGCTCGCGATGCTGTCGGGCGCTGCAAGTGCCCAGCAGGCGGTGCAGGGCGAAAAGTACATTCCGGGCATCTGGGTCGACCCGGACGGCTGCGAACACTGGGTCATGGATGACGGCGCCGAGGGCTACATGACCCCGCATGTGACCCGCGAGGGGATCCCGGTCTGCCACCGGGTCAATACCTGCGCGGTGATGAATTCGGACCAACTCTTTGCCACCGACAGCGCCTATATCTCGCCGGCGGGCAAGGCACGGCTGCGCGAGTTCTTCCAGCAGGCCGGGGCGGTGGCCTACGGGATCAACGGCCATACCGATTCGCGCGCCAGCGACGAATACAACATGGCCCTGTCCCTGCGCCGGGCCGAGGCCGTCGCCAAGGTGGCCCGCTCGGTCGGCGCCCGCATCGCCAGCGTGCGCGGCTACGGCGAGCGCCAGCCGATCGCAACCAATTCCACCGCCGAGGGCATGGCGAAGAATCGCCGGGTCGAAATCGTCTGCATTCGCTGAGGAGAGAGAGTGATGAGAAAGATCAAACCCGTTGCCGCCCTTGGCCTTGCAGCGTTCATCCTGGCCGCCTGTGTCGGTGAGGTGGGCCCGGACAAGTCCCGTGACCGTCAGGCCGGCGGTACCCAGGACCTTTCGCAGCTGATCGCCGGGATCTGGATCGACCCCAATGGCTGCCAGCACTGGATCATCGACGACGGCCTCGAAGGCTACCTCTCGGCCCGGCTCGACCGCTACGGCAAGCCGATCTGCACCGATGTCTACCCCACCGGCTATGCCATCGGCAGCTTCAAGGCCGGGCAGGAAATCGCCGATTTCCTGTAAGGGCCGGCAGGGCCGGCAAGGGGTCGGTCGTTCCGGCACCTGCAAGAAAGGCACCTGCAAGAAAGAAAGCGCAGCCGCCGGCACATCGGCGGCTGTCCGCGTTTGAGGCTGCTTTGGCCTTGCGCCGGGGGCGGGGGCTTGGCACCATTGGGCAGAAGCAACCGGACCCGGAGGATTCGTGGGTATCGACATAACGCCCCAGAGGGCCGCGGGGCCTGACCCGCTGGCCGGCGCCGCCGACGAAACCCGCGTCGAATTCGCCGACAATCGCCTGCTGATCGACCTGTGCGGCGCGCACGATGCCCACCTGGCGCGGATCGAGGCCGAAACCGGGGTGCAGATCCTGCGCCGGGGCAACGAACTGCGCCTGCTGGGAGAGCCCGAGGCGCGCGGCGAGGCCGCGCAGGTGCTGCAGGCGCTCTACGGGCGGCTGGAGGCCGGCCACGGGCTCGAAGCCGCCGATATCGAGGCCGAACTGCGCCTGGGCGGCGCCCCTGCCACGGACCTTGCCCCTGCCGGCGCTCCCGCGGGAGAAGCGCTCGAGATCCGCACCCGCAAGAAACATATCCGCCCCCGCTCCCGGGCGCAGGCGGCCTATCTGCGGTCGCTGATGGAGCGCGAGCTGGTCTTTGGCATCGGCCCGGCCGGCACCGGCAAGACCTATCTCGCGGTGGCGGTGGCGGTGAACATGTTCATCGACGGGCGCGTGGACCGGATCGTCCTCAGCCGCCCGGCGGTGGAGGCGGGCGAGCGGCTCGGCTTCCTGCCCGGCGACATGAAGGACAAGGTGGACCCCTACATGCAGCCGCTCTACGACGCGCTGCACGATTTCCTGCCCGGCCGGCAACTGGCCCGGCTGATCGAGGAAAAACGCATCGAAATCGCCCCGCTTGCCTTCATGCGCGGGCGCACGCTGACCAATGCCTTCGTGGTGCTGGACGAGGCGCAGAACGCCACGGCGATGCAGATGAAGATGTTTCTCACCCGGCTGGGCGAGGGGAGCCGCATGGCGATCACCGGCGATGCCAGCCAGGTGGACCTGCCGCGCGGGGCGGTCTCGGGGCTGCACGAGGCCGAGGCGCGGCTGAAGGGGATCGGGGAGATCGGCTTCACCTATTTCTGCGCGAAAGACGTGGTGCGCCACAAGCTGGTGGCAAGGATCATCGAGGCCTATGAGCGCGCGGGCCCGCTGACATAAGCGCGCATGGATGCGGGCGGCGCGGGCAAATTTTCGCAGAAAATTTGCCGATTCGGGGGCGCGCGCCTGCGGCGCGCGGGGCCTCTGGCCCCGCAACCCCTCAGCGGCTACAGCCCCACATCGGCGATCGCTTCGGCCAGCACGGTGACGGTCTCCTGGTTCAGCCCGGCGATGTTCATGCGGCTGTCGCCGACCATGTAGATGCCATGTTTCAGGCGCAATTCCTCGACCTTGTCGGCCGGCGCGCCGATGCGCGAGAACATGCCGCGGTGCTGGGCGAGAAAGCCGTAGCGGTCCGATCCGGTGGTGCGGCGCAGCTCGGCGGCGAGCTTTTCGCGCAAGCCCAGCATGCCGAGGCGCACTTCTTCAAGCTCGGCCTCCCAGTCGGCGCGCAGGGCTTCGTCCTCGAGGATCATGGTCACCAGCCGCGCCCCGTGATCGGGCGGGAAGGAGAAATTCTGCCGGTTCAGGTGGGTGAGGTTCTGCTGGGTCACGCCGGCGGCTTTCGCGCTCTCGCTCACCGCCATCAGAAGGCCGGTACGCTCGCGGTAGATGCCGAAATTCTTCGAACAAGAAGCGGCGATGATGGTCTCGGGCAGGGCGGCGGCGATCTTGCGGGTGGCGGCGGCGTCCTCTTCGAGCCCGTCGCCGAAGCCCTGATAGGCGATGTCGATCAGCGGCACCGCGCCTCTCTTTTGCAAGACCGCGATGATCTCGTCCCATTCCTGCCCGGTCGGGTTGGCGCCGGTGGGGTTGTGGCAGCAGCCATGCAGCAGCACCACGTCGCCCGCCTGTACCTTTCCCAGATCCTCGATCATGCCGGCGAAATCGAGCCCGCGGGTGGCTTCGTCGAAATAGCGGTATTCGGCCATGGCCAGCCCCACATGGCGGATGATCGAGGGGTGGTTGGGCCAGGTGGGATTCGAGATCCAGACGGTGGCATCGGGGCGGGCCATGCGGATCAGCTCCATCGCCTGGTGGATCGCCCCGGTGCCGCCGGGCTGGGCGGTCATCGCCAGCTGCTCGCGCGCCACCGCATCGCCCAGCACCAGGCCCGAGAGCGCATTGCAAAAGGCCGGGTCGCCGGCGAGCGCCGTATAGACCTTGGTGGTCTGCGCCTCCCAGAGCCGCTTTTCCGCCGCCTTCACCGCGCGCATGACCGGGGTCTGGCCCTGGGCGTTCCGGTAAACGCCCACGCCGAGGTCGATCTTGCCGGGGCGGTCATCCTCGCGGTACATCTTCATCAGGGCCATGATCTTGTCAGCTTGCTGGGGCTGTAGTTTCTCGAACATTTCAGGCTCCTGTTTCCACTTTCAGGTCGTTATACATGCCCCATTCCGACCATGAGCCATCATAGACGGCATGATCGCGGTGGCCGAGGCGCTCCAGCGCGAGGTCGATGATGCAGGCGGTGACGCCGGATCCGCAGGTGCTGATCACGGGCCTTGAGAGGTCCACCCCGGCGGCCTCGAAGGCGGCTCTGAGGCCGGCTTCGTCCTTCATGGTGCCGTCTTCGTTGAGCAGTTCGGTAAAGGGGAGGTTCTTCGAGCCGGGGATATGGCCGCCGCGCAGGCCCTCGCGCGGCTCGGGCTCGGTGCCGGCGAAGCGGCCGGGCGAGCGGGCATCGACGATCTCGTGATCGCCGAGCTTGGCGGCATGGGCGACCTGGGTCACATCGCGCACCAGCTGGTTCTGAAAGCGCACCACCATGTGGCGGTCGCGGATCACCGGCGGCAGGTCTTCGAGCGGGCGGTTCTCGGCCTTCCACCTGGGCAGGCCGCCGTCGAGCACCGCCACATTCATCTGCCCCATCAGGCGAAACAGCCACCACACGCGCGCCGCCGAGAGCAGCCCGGCGCTGTCATAGACCACCACCTGATGCCCGTCTCCCACCCCCATGGCGCGCATCCGCGACATGAATTTCTCCACCGGCGGCGCCATGTGCGGCAGGTCGCGCCTGAGGTCGGCAATCTCGTCGATATCGAAGAAGCGCGCGCCGGGGATGTGCCCGGCCGCATATTCGGCGGCCACGTCGCGCCCGTCCTGCGGCAGATACCAGGAGGCATCGAGGATGCGCAGGTCCGGGTCCTTCAGGTGGGATTCCAGCCAGTCGGTGGAAACCAGTATGCGCGGATCGGAATATGGCATGGCGCCCCCAGTCTTCTTGCTCTCTCTGGCTACAAACTGGGGGCGCAAAGGGCAAGGCCCGACGGGCCTCGAAAGGCGGCGGTTATCTGGCCATCATGTTCTTGACCATGCCGACCACCGCCAGCACCACGCCGCCGCCGACGCCGCCCGAGGCCACGCTGCCGAGGATCGAGGTGAGGTCCATGCCGCCGGTGGCGGCCGCTTCGGCCATGCCGCCCGCGCCCAGCATCGAGAGCACCTGCCCGCCGATGCCGCCGCCGACGATGCCCGCGAGCGAATTGCCCCGCACGCCGAGATTGAGATTCTTGAGCAGGCCGCCGGCGACATTGCCGCCCACGGCGCCCGAGACGAGAGAAATGATCAGCTCCATTGCGCGTCCTCCTCGGGAGGTCAGGAAAGCCGGCCCTCCCCCTGCCGGTGGGCGTGTTAACCACCCTGCGGCGCCGGGATGTAAGGGGAAAATTCCGCGTTTTTGCCCCCCCCCGGGCGGGCAATGGCCGACCCACAGGCGGCTTGCACTGCGCGCCCGGGCGCGTTAGCCGGGGGCATGGAACGGGAGAGCGGGAGACTGAACCTTTCCGCCGGGCTGGCCTCGGTCGGCGTGGCGCTCGTGCTGGTGGCGCTCAAGCTCTGGGCCTATGGCGAGACCCGGGCGCTGTCCGTGGCGGCGACGCTGGCGGATTCGGCGATGGATCTGATGGTGTCGCTCGGCGGGCTGGCGGCGATCTGGTATGCGGCGCGGCCCGCCGACGAGGACCACAATTTTGGCCACAGCGCCGCCGAAGACCTGGCGGCGCTGGGCCAGAGCCTGTTCATCCTGGCCGCGGCCGGGGCGATCGGCGCGGGCGCGCTGATGCGGCTCGGCTCGGGCGCGCCCAGCCCGATTGCCGCCGAGGGCACGGGGGCGGTGGTCCTGCTGGTCTCGATCGCGCTCACGCTCGCCCTGGTGGCCTGGCAGCGCCGGGTGGTGGCGCGCACCGGCAGCCGGGTGGTGGCGGCCGACAGCCTGCATTATCTCGGCGACCTCCTGCCCAATATCGGCGCGCTGGCCGCCCTCTGGGCCTCGGCGCGCTGGGGGCTGGGGCAGGTCGATTCGGTGGTGGCGCTGGGGGCGGCGCTGCTGCTGGCCCTGGGGGCGGTGCGGATCTTTCGCGCCGCCTGGGATGCGCTGATGGACCGGCAGGCGGCGCCGGAGGTGATCGAGGGGATCGCCGAAATCGTGCGCGGCTGGGAGGGGGTGCATGGCTTTCACGATCTCAAGACGCGCCTGTCGGGCTCGCGGCTGTTCATCGTCGTGCATATCGAGCTGGACGGGCGCCAGAGCCTGGAGGAGGCCCATGCGATCGGTGCCGCCCTGCGTCGGGCGCTGCTGAGGGCCTATCCGGGCTCGGATGTGCTGATCCACAAGGATCCGGTGGGGGTGAAGCCGCATCCCGAGGATCCTTCGAGAGGGATTTCGCGGCGCTGAGGCGCCACGACCCGCCGGGGGGCGCTGCCCCCCGGAGCCCCCCGGGATATATTGGCAAGAGGAAGAGGAGGGAAGAGTGAAGCTGGATTTCTACTGTCTGAAGTCGTGCGATACCTGTCGCAAGGCGCGCCGGGCGCTGGAGGGGGCGGGGCATGTGCTCGATGTGGTGGATATTCGCGCCGACGGGGTGCCGGAGGCGGTGTTGCGCGCAGCGCTCGCGGCGCTGGGGCGCGAGGGTCTGCTGGCCACGCGCTCGCCGACCTGGCGCAGGCTGGGAGAAGCGGAGCGCGGGCGCGATCTGGTGGCGCTGATGCTGGAATATCCGGTGCTGATGAAGCGGCCGCTGATCATCGGCGAGGGGCATGTGAGTGCCGGGTGGTCGAAGGAGGTGCAGGCGGCGCTGCTGGGCTGAAGGCGGCGCCGGTCAGGCCGGCCCGCGCCCCCTGCGCAGGGCGTCCATGTCGGGCAGGCGGCCCCGGAAGGTCGTGTAGAGGTCTTCGGCCTCTGCCCTGCCGCCGCGCGAAAGGATGTTGTGTTTCAGGCTCGTGGCAAGGGCGGGGTCGAAGGCATCGCCCGCTTTCTCGAAGGCGGCGAAGGCGTCGGCATCCATGACTTCGGACCACATGTAGGCTCAGGACCCATCAATTGCGCGCTCACAGCGGTTTGAGGCGCGAAAATCCTGAAAGATCAACGGCTTTCGAAGCGCTGGCGTGGGCAGTCGGGTCGCAGACGCGATTTTTCGCGGAAAATCGCGCGGGCCGAGAGGGTACGTCTTTCAATTCTGGCGGCCCGCCTCTGCCTGCGCCAGGATCTCGCGCTTGAGCCGGTTGATCTCCTGCGCCCTGAGTCGCGCCCGGCGCCCGGTCGGGGGCAGGGCCTCTTCGCGAAAGAAAGCGGGCAGTTCGTCATCGGCCTCGGTGAAGCCGGCGGCGCGGTTGAAGGCATCTTCCAGCGCCAGGGTCTCGCGGCCGATGGCGCGCAGGAAGTCCGCGTCGATCCCGGTGCCGAAGGCGGCATTCATGGTGCGGGCGAGCAGGTCGAGATTCTGCGTCGTCACCTCGCCGCCGAAGATGCACAGGCCGATGGAATCGGCGAGCGCGATGCTCTCCTGCTTGGCCAGGCTCTTTTCGACCAGGGTGCGGATGTCCTTGTCGGCGCTGCGGTAGGAGGGCATGTTGCCCACCGTGTGGTCGGCGCCCTGGGCGCTCAGCATCATCGACACCCCGGTCACCTCCACCACCCGCGGATCGTAGGCGCTGATCGCCTGGCCCTTGATCACCGGCACCCGCGCGACGCCGAAATGCGCCCCGACCCGCGCCGTGCCCTGGGCGTAGAGCCGCCCGGCCTCGCTGCCCGCGCGCAGCTCGGCCAGCACCCGCGCCATGAAATCCGCATCGCCAAAGGCGCCCAGCCCCGCCTCCATCAGCACCCCGATCGTGGCGCCAAGCTCGATCGTGTCCACCCCCAGATCGTTGGCCTCCCGGTTGAGGCGGGCCACGTCGTCGGGCTCGCTCAGCCCGCAATTCGCGCCCAACAGGCCGAGGGTCTCGTATTCCAGCGGGCTGACAAGCTCCTCGCCCGACGCGTCCGCATAGACATTGGAACACTTGATCTTGCAGCCGCGCATGCAGGCATGGCTGGTCTTGCCGCCGCGCGCGGCATTCTGCGCGCGGATGAAATCGCCGCCGAGCTTCAGGACCTCGCCCCCGCCCGCGCTCTCGGCCGCACCTTCGCTCTCGCCCTCGCCGGTGAGCCGCCCGGCGGAGAAATTGCGCACCGGCAGCGCACCCAGATGGTTGGTGAGGTCCGCCACCATGGCGGTGCCGGTGGAGGTAAAGGCCTGGATCACGCGGTCGCCGGCCAGCGCCTTCGAATAGCCCCGCACCCCCTCCATCACCCCCTGCATGTCGCGCAGCGGCGGCATCCTGCCCTTGTCGATGACGATCGCCTTGACCTTCTTCGAGGCCATCACCGCGCCGACGCCGCCGCGCGCCGCCAGCCGCGAAGGCCGCCCCTCCACGTCGCTGAAGGAAATCCCCGCCATCAGCCCGCCATATTCGGCCACCGGCCCGATCAGCGCCAGCGAAGCGCTCTGCCCATAGGCGGCATGCAGCGCCGCGGCGGTGTCGAACACGCCCTTGCCCATATAGGGCGCTCCATCGTCGAAGCGCACACCCCCGGCACTCACATGCAGCACCACCCAGCCCGGCGCCTGGCCGCGCAGCACCATCCCGGCGATTTGCGCCTGCCCCATCGCGGTGGCAAAGGTGCCGCCGGAATTGGCCTCCTTGATGCCGCCGGTCAGCGGGCTCCGGCAGCCGACGCTGATCCGGTTGGCATTGGAAAGGTTGGTCCCGGCAAAGGGCCCGGCGGAAAAGATCAGCGGATTGTCCGGCCCCAGAGGGTCCGCCCCCGCCACACCCTCGTCATTGAGCATCCGGGCGATCAGGTAGCGCCCGGCCCGGGCCAGTTCCTCGCCCGCCACCGTCCGCGCCACCACCTGCCGCCCGGCCAGATCTATCTCGAGAAATTCGCGCATATCCCCTCCCGGCATGTCCTGGCGACAGAGTAACAGCTATTTCCGGCAATCCAATACCGAAATGCGGATACCCCTTCTTCTGTTCGGAAATATCCCGGGGGGTCCGGGG
>JALWTH010000014.1 GCA_027082975.1 Paracoccaceae bacterium
CGCCGCCGCAGGGCGGGCTCGCGCCCGCCGGCGATCAGCTGCCGGGTCTGGGTGAAGAACTCGATCTCGCGAATCCCCCCGCGCCCGAGCTTCAGGTCGTGCCCCTCCAGGGCAATCTCCCTCCCCTGCCCCTTGTGGCGGCGGATGCGCAGGCGGATGTCATGGGCGTCCTGTATCGCGGCAAAGTCCAGATGCCGGCGCCAGACAAAGGGGGTGAGCCGCTCAAGAAAGGCCTCGCCCGCAGCCCGATCGCCGGCGGCCGGGCGGGCCTTGATGAAGGCGGCGCGCTCCCAGCTGCGCCCGAGGCTCTCGTAATAGCGCTCGGCCGCCTCCATCGACACGCAGACCGGGGTCACCGACGGATCGGGGCGCAGGCGCAGATCGGTGCGAAAGACATAGCCCTCGTGGGTCTGCTCCGAGAGCATCGCCACCATGCGGCGGGTCGCCCGGATCAGCGCCGCGCGGGCATCGTGGAAATCGTCGCGCGCATAGAGGCTTTCGTCAAACAGCACGATCAGGTCGATATCCGAGGAATAATTGAGCTCGCGCGCGCCCATCTTGCCCATGGCCAGCGCCACCGCGCCCCCGGCGGGGCTTTCGCGCTCGGCCACCGGCTGGGGCAGCTTGCCCCGCTGCGCCTCGCGGCCGACCTGGAAGGTGAGCGCGCGCTCGGTGGCCAGGTCGGCGAGGTCGCTGAGCGCGCCGGTCACCTCTTCGAGCGAGAATACCCCGCCCAGATCCGCAAGCCCCACCAGCAGCGCCACCCGGCGCTTGGCCTGGCGCAGGGCGCTGCGCAGGCCGGCTTCGTCCGCGCCTTCGCCCACCGCCAGCGCCTCCCGCAGCACCGCTTCCGGCGGCCTCTCCAGCGCCTCGGCAAGCCAGTCGGATTCGCGCTCGATCAGCCCGGCCAGATAGGGGCTGCAGCCGGCCGCGCCGCGGATCAGCCCGGCAAGCTCCTGCGGCCAGGCGGGCAGGCGCGCCAGCGCCTCCTCGCCGCGCGCGGGGTCGAACGGCAGGGGCTGGCGGGTGATGCGGGCGCAAAAGGCGGGCCGGTCCATGGCGCGAGGATGGGGGCACGGCCAGGCCGGGTCAAGCCGGAGCGGGGCCTTGCCCGGCGGGCAGGCAAAAAAAGCGCCGCGCTCCCGGGCGGGAGGCGGCGCGAGTGGGTGCGGATGTCAGGCTCCGGGGGTCGGGGGACGAGACGGCCCCGACCGGGTGACAGGCAATCACGGCGCATCATTGGGGGCAGATGCGGCGCCCGGAGATCCGCGAGGCATGGCAAGGGGTCAGGATTCAGAGGGCATGAGTTCGGGGGGCATGAGTTCGGAAGGCATGAGTCAGACCGGCCCCGGCAGCGAAAGCGCGCCGATCAGCAGCACCATCAGCGCGCCGGCCCCGGCAATATCCTGCCAGATGGTTTCGCGGCTGCGGCCAAGGACGGCCCTGATTTCCTGTAGCATCGTCTTCTCCTGCGCTCTCGGCGGCGGTGCCGTTTGTTCTCATTCGTGTTGATGCTTTGTTCTCATATTATGCAGCCTTTGTAAAGAACTTTTTTAGAACATTCGCGAACTTTTTAGCACCAGCCTGCTAACCCACTGAAATCAAACGGATCGCCCGATCCTGCCGCATCAGCCACAGCAGCAGCCGCGCCGCCCTCCCGCGCTCGCTTTCCAGGGCCGGGTCCTCGGCCAGCAGCTTGCGCGCATCGCTCTGGGCCACTTCCATCAGCGCGCTCTGGCGCTCGAGATCGCCGACCATGAAGCGCGGCAGGCCGGATTGCTGGGTGCCGATCACGTCGCCCGCGCCGCGCATGGCGAGGTCTTCTTCGGCGATGCGAAAGCCGTCCTCGGTCTCGCGCATGATCGCCAGCCGGCGCGCCCCGCCCTCGCTCAGCGGCGGCTGGTAGATCAGCAGGCAGGTCGATTGCGCCGCGCCGCGCCCGACCCGCCCGCGCAGCTGGTGCAGCTGGGCGAGGCCGAAATGCTCGGCGCGCTCGATCACCATGATGCTGGCCTCGGGCACGTCCACGCCGACCTCGATCACCGTGGTCGCCACCAGCACCTTGGTCCGTCCGGCGGCGAAATCGGCCATGGCCGCATCCTTCTCGGCCGGCGGCATCTGCCCGTGGACCAGCCCCACCACCCCTTCGCCAAGCTCGGCGCGCAGCTGGCGAAAGCGCTCCTCGGCCGCGGTCAACTCGCTCACCTCGCTTTCGGCCACCAGCGGGCAGACCCAATAGGCCTGACGCCCCGCGCCGATCGCCCGGCGCAGGTGCTCGACCACCTCGCCCATCCGGCTCATGGGCACGCTGGCGGTGGTGATCGGCTTGCGCCCCGGCGGCTTTTCGTCGAGCACGCTCACATCCATGTCGCCATACTGGGCCAGCGCCAGCGAACGCGGGATCGGGGTCGCGGTCATCACCAGCACGTCGGCGGCCAGGCCCTTGGCGGCAAGCTCCATCCGCTGGGCCACGCCGAAACGGTGCTGCTCGTCGATCACGACTAGTCGAAGGTCCTGAAATTCCACGTCTTTCTGAAAAAGCGCATGGGTGCCGACCAGGACCTGAATATCGCCCCGCCCGAGCGCCGCCAGCTTCGCCTTTCGCTCGGCGCCCTTGTCGCGGCCGGTGAGGATCTCGAGCCGCAGCCCGGCCGCCTCGGCCAGCGGGCGCAGGCTGGCCATATGCTGGCGCGCCAGTATCTCGGTGGGCGCCATCAGTGCCCCCTGCCCGCCCGCCTCGACCGCGACCAGCAGCGCCATCAGCGCCACCAGCGTCTTGCCCGCGCCCACATCGCCCTGCAACAGGCGGTTCATCCGCGTCGGCGCGGCCATGTCGGCGGCGATTTCCTCGATCGCCCGGCGCTGCGCGGCGGTCGGCTGATAGGGCAGCGCGGCCAGCACCTTCTGGCGCAATTCGCCGCTCCCCCGGCTCACCCGCCCCTTTGCCTTGCGCAGTTTCTGCCGGGCCAGCGCCAGGGTCAGCTGGTGGGCGAAGAATTCGTCATAGGCCAGGCGCCGGCGCGCCGGGGCGTTGGGGCCGAGGTCATCGGGGCCCGCCGGCGCATGGGCCGCGCGCAGCGCCGCCTGCCAGCCCGGCCAGTGCTCGCGGGTGAGCAGGTGCGGGTCGATCCACTCGCCAAGCGCCGGCAGGCGCGCGAGCACCTCGCCCACCGCGCGCATGAACAAGCGCCCGCTGACCCCGGCGGTCAGGTGATAGACCGGCTCGAATTCGGGGATCTGCTCGGCCTGATCCGGGCGCAGGATGTAATCCGGGTGCACCATCTGCGCCATGCCGTCAAACAGTTCGACCTTGCCCGAGACCACCCGCCGCTGTCCGGTCGGAAGCTGGCGCGCAAGCCAGCGGTCGCTGGCATGGAAGAACACCAGCTGAAACGTGGTCAGCGCATCCGTGACCTCGACCCGGTAGGGCCGCCCGCGCCCATTGGGCGGGATGTGACGGCCCACCTCCACCTCGATCGTGGCGGTGGCCGGCGGCGTCACCTCGCGCACCGAGGCGCGAAAGCGCCGGTCCACCCCGGCATAGGGCAGCGAAAAGAGCACGTCGCGCGGGGCCTCGATGCCGATGCTCGCGAGCGCTTTTGCCGTCCTGGCGCCGATGCCGCCCAGGGTCTCGAGGCTGGCAAAGAGCCCGAACAGGATCTCGGGCCGCGTGCTCATGCGCCGATCAGCGCCAGCCACGCTGCCTCGTCCAGCACCTCGATGCCCAGTTCGGCGGCCTTTTTCGCCTTGGAGCCCGCGCCGGGGCCGGCGATGACGAGATCGGTCCTTTTCGACACGCTCCCGGCGACCTTGGCCCCCAGCGCCTCGGCCCGGGCCTTGGCCTCGGCGCGGGTCATCTGCTCGAGCTTGCCGGTGAAAACCACGGTCTTGCCGGCCACGGGGCTCTGCTGTGCCGGGGGCTCGGCGGGGATGATCTCGGTGAGTTCGCGGGTGAGCGCGTCGATCGCCGCGCGCTCGCCCGGCTGGTGAAAGGCGGTGACGAGCGAGGCGGCCATGACCGTGCCGATCCCGTCGATCGCGAGCAGGCTGTCCCAGGCCTCGCCCTCGCGCGGGGCGGCAGCGTCGATCACCGCCAGCAGCGCCTCCCAGGTGAGGAAGCTGCGCGCCAGAAGGCGGGCCGCGGCCTCGCCCACATGGCGGATGCCGAGGGCGAAGATCAGCCGCGCGAGCGGGATGCGCCGGCGCGACTCGATGGCGGCAAAGAGCTTTTGCGCCGAGGTCTCGCCCCAGCCCTCGAGCCCGGCCAGTTCGGCGCCATGGCGGGATTGAAGGGTGAAGATATCGGCCGGGCTCAGCACCCAGCCGCGCCTGTGAAAGGCCTCGATCTGCCTTGCGCCGAGCCCCTCGATATCGAAGGCCGGGCGGCTGACGAAGTGGCGCAGCTTTTCGACCTGTTGCGCCGGGCAGGCCAGCCCGCCGGTGCAGCGGCGCACCGAATCGCCGGGCTCGCGCACCGCATCGGCGCCGCATTCGGGGCATTTCTTCGGAAATTCGAAGGGCTTGCTGTCCGCCGGGCGGCGCGACAGGTCCACATCGCGGATCTTGGGGATCACGTCGCCGGCGCGATAGACCTGCACCCAGTCGCCCTCGCGAATATCGCGGCCCTCGCGGATCGGCGCGCCGGCGGAATCGCGCCCGGCGATGTAATCCTCGTTATGCAGCGTCGCGTTGGAGACCACCACCCCGCCCACGGTGACCGGGCTGAGGCGCGCAACCGGGCTGAGCGCGCCGGTGCGGCCGACCTGGATGTCGATCCGCTCGAGCCGGGTCCAGGCCATTTCGGCCGGGAACTTGTGGGCAATCGCCCAGCGCGGCGTGGTCGAGCGCATCCCGAGGCGCGCCTGCAGGGAGAGGTCGTTGACCTTGTAAACCACGCCGTCGATGTCATAGCCCAGCGTGGCCCGCTCGCGCTCGATCCGGGCGTAATGGGCGAGCAGGGAGTCGGTGTCGGGGCACAGGCGGGTCAGGTCGTTGATGACAAAGCCCATTTGGGCGAGGCGCTCGAGCGCCTCCATCTGGGTCGCGGCCAGCGGCTCGGAGACCTCGCCCCAGGCATAGGCGAAAAAGCGCAGCGGACGGGTGGCGGTGACGGCGGGGTCGAGCTGGCGCAAGGAGCCGGCGGCGGCGTTGCGCGGATTGGCAAAGGTTTTTTCGCCGCGCGCCTTTTGCGCCGCGTTCAGGGCGGCGAAATCGGCATGGCCCATATAGACCTCGCCGCGCACTTCGAGGATATCCGGGGCGCCGGCGATGCGGTGGGGGATGTCGCCGATGGTGCGCGCATTGGCGGTGACATCCTCGCCCACCGCGCCATCGCCGCGGGTGGCGGCATGGATCAGCGCGCCCTGTTCATAGCGGATTGCGAGCGACAGCCCGTCGATCTTGGGCTCGGCCGTGTAGGCGAGCGGCGCGTCGGGGGCGAGGCCGAGAAAGCTGCGGATACCGCGGTCGAACTCGCGCACATCCTCGCCGTCAAAGGCATTGGCCAGCGAAAGCATCGGCACCGCGTGGCGGATCCGGGCAAATCCCTCTTGTGGGGCGGCGCCTACCTGTCCGCTGGGGCTGTCGACGCGCTTCAGGCGGGGAAAGACAGCCTCGATCAGGCTCAGCCGCCGCCTTGCCGCGTCATATTCCGCGTCGCTCATTACCGGTGCATCTTCCTGGTAATAGGCGACATTGGCCTGCCGGATCAGGTCCGTGAGGCGTGCAATCTCCGTAGCCGCCTCTGTCTCGCTCAATGCCCCGACCGGAATCTCCCGCGCTGCCTTGCCCATGCTTCTCCCCCAGTTGCACCTGCAAGTGTTATGGGGAGGTAGCGGTCAGGTCCAGTCCCGAGGTGAAGCCTCAGGAGAAGCCCCGGGACAATCCTCAGGCCGGGTGCCGGGGCCGGGGGAGGCAGGCACCCGGCGGAGAACGTTTCAGGCTCCCACGGCCATCTGGGCATCAAGCTCGGCAGGTTCCGGGTCGCGCAATACATAGCCGCGCCCCCAGACCGTTTCGATATAGTTTTCGCCGCCGGTCGCCTTGGAGAGCTTCTTGCGCAGCTTGCAGATGAAGACGTCGATGATCTTGAGTTCCGGCTCGTCCATGCCGCCATAGAGATGGTTGAGGAACATTTCCTTGGTCAGCGTGGTGCCCTTGCGCAGGGAGAGAAGCTCGAGGATCTGGTATTCCTTGCCGGTCAGGTGCACCGTGCGCCCGTCCACCTCCACGGTCTTGGCGTCCAGGTTCACTTCGATCGCGCCGGTACGGATCACCGATTGCGAGTGGCCCTTGGAGCGGCGGATGATGGCGTGGATGCGCGCCACCAGTTCCTCGCGGTGGAACGGCTTGGTCATGTAATCGTCGGCGCCGAAGCCGAATCCCTTGATCTTGCTCTCGGTATCATCGGAGCCGGTGAGGATCAGGATCGGGGTGTCGATGCGCGCCGTGCGCAGCTGGCGCAGCACTTCGAGCCCGTTCATGTCCGGCAGGTTCAGGTCCAGCAGGATCAGGTCGTAATCGTAGAGCTTGGCCAGATCGATGCCCTCCTCGCCCAGATCCGTCGCATAGACGTTGAGATTGGCGTGGTTGAGCATCAGTTCGATCGAGCGCGACGTGGTGGGGTCGTCTTCTACCAGCAAAATCCGCATGGGGCAAAATCTCCGCTATGTCCCGGTTCCATTAAGCATTACTTTGACCTGAAATGGTTAACTACTCGTTACCATAATGGAACTTTTAGCGAATTCTTCCTATGGTTGTCTATATTTCTGTATCTGCGTGGTCTTGAGGGCGGCTTCGCCATGCTTTTCAATCGCTTGTTTCCATTCGAGAAATTCTTCTTCTGACAGGGCGTATTTCTCGAGAGCCTCCTTCAGGGGGATCAGGCCGAAAACCACCCCCTTGACCACCGCGGCCTTGCGCGAGGCGACCCAGCGGCGGGTATCGGCCGGGGGCAGATCGGCCCGGGTCATGATGCTTCCGTCCGGCAGGGTCACGGCACGCGGACCGTCGACTTTCTTGAGATACATGGCTAACCTCGGCATTCCTCGCTCGCTTTGGCGCCACTATGGCAAATTCTGCTTAACGGTAAGTGAAGCGCGGGGTTGTTGTTGCGTCGAATTTTCCTATATTCCGGCAGAATCCCCGAAAGGACAGGCAAATGCCCGCCGATGGTGCCGACACTGCGCTCAATTCGCTGGGGCTGGCCAAGAGCCCGGCCGAGACCCGCGTGGTGGTGGCCATGTCGGGGGGGGTCGATTCGTCGGTGGTGGCGGCCGAGCTTGCGGCGCAGGGCTATGAGGTGATCGGGGTCACGCTGCAGCTTTACGACCACGGCGCGGCGCTGGCGCGCAAGGGCGCCTGCTGCGCGGGGGCGGATATTCACGATGCGCGCCGGGTCGCGGAGCGCTTGAATATCCCCCATTATGTACTTGATTACGAAAACATTTTCCGTGATTCCGTGATCGAGGAATTTGCCGACAGCTACCTTGCCGGCGCCACCCCCGTGCCCTGTATCCGCTGCAACGAGCGGGTCAAGTTTCAGGACCTGCTCGCCACTGCCCGCGATCTCGGGGCCGATTGCATGGCCACCGGCCATTATGTGCAGCGCTTCGCCGGGCCGGGCGGCGCCGAGTTGCACCGGGCGGTGGATCCGGCGCGCGATCAGAGCTATTTCCTGTTCTCCACCACCCGCGAACAGCTCGAATATCTGCGCTTTCCGCTGGGCCATCTCGCCAGCAAGGCCGAGACCCGGGCGCTCGCGCGCAAGCACGGGCTGGAGGTGGCCGACAAGCCCGATTCGCAGGACATCTGCTTCGTGCCCGACGGCAATTATGCGGGCGTGATCGAAAAGCTGCGCCCCGGCGCGGCCGAGCCCGGCGAGATCGTCGATATGGAAGGCCGCGTGCTCGGCAGCCACCGCGGCGTGCTGCATTACACGATCGGCCAGCGGCGCGGGCTGGGGCTGGGCGGCTTGGCCGAGCCGCTCTACGTGGTGCGCCTCGATGTGGAAGCGCGCCGGGTGATCGTCGGCCCGAAAGCGGCGCTGGCGACCAGCCGAATCACCCTGCGAGAGGTCAACTGGCTCGGCGACGCGCCGCTCGAGAGCCGCGCGGCCTGGGAAATCGCCGTCAAGGTCCGCTCCACCCGCCCGCCGGTCCCGGCGCTGCTCAGCGCGCGCGAAGGCGGGGCCGAGGTCGAGCTGCTGGTGCCCGAAGAAGGCGTCAGCCCCGGACAGGCCTGCGTCTTCTACGACCGCCAAACCAGCCGCGTCCATGGCGGCGGCTGGATCGGCTGATTTCAGGACGGTATGCAATCCCTTTCGGCCAGCAGGGCATACGGGACATAGGCGCGCGATACACACGGGGGCGGGCGGTTTCCCTGCTTGTGCACCGAGATGTGCATCGCGCGCATTACCGTTGTCCGAAATCCGGGTTTTCGGAAAACCGGAAAACCGGAAAACCGGAACTCTGAAAAACCACCCGGAAATATTCCGTGCATCCAGGGCGGTTCATGTCGTTTGCCACCGGGTCCGGCATCGGCCGGGCCGGGCCGGGTCGTGCAAACCTATGCAGGGTCCGGGATTGCCGGCCCCGACCGAATCCGCTGTTCGGGGGAAGCGACTGGCAAACATGCAACACTCGCCCTTCTTGAATTGCATTATGCATTTCTCTCTCTATAATTGCGGGAAAAGCGCCGCCAGAGCGTGTTACGCAAGCCCGGACAGAAAGCCATCGAATGCAGTCAGGCAGGATCAAGAAGCCGGTATCCGCCACGATCTCCGAAACACATGTCAGGACTGATCTGGCAGGCAATGTGTCTGTGCTGGTCGTCGGCGAGGTGGATCAATGGCAGATGCGCGGGCGGCCCCTTCCACGCGATCCGGCCATGGCATTCGTCGAATTCCACGCCCTTGACCGGGAGATGCTGCGACTATGCGCCCCTTCCGTGGTGATTTCCGCGGTGCTGTGCCGCAGTTTCGACTGCCTGGACCTGGCCCTGCGCCTCGATGAACTCGGCTTTCGCGGACGCTACCGGGTCATGGCCAACGGCCTGCCCGATACCGGGCTGATCCGCGGCGAAATCGCCGAGAGCTGCCCGGGACTGGATTTCGATATCGTGGACCTGTCCGAAGCCACAGGGCTGCGGCTGAACTGATCGCCCCGCGGGCGGCGCGTGGTTTATAGGTCCTGAGCCTAGGCTCAGGACCCATTAATCCCGCGCTCACAGTCCGGCAGATTTGCTTCCTGAACAGGCGCAAGACCGCAGGAATAGCCGATCTATTTCAAGGACTTGCAACGCATTCAGGGAGCAAATCCGCCGGACCCGCAGGGCGGCGCAGGCGCTTCATCTCAGGGGCCTTTTGCCCTTGGAAAGGGGACCCACCCTGTCC
>JALWTH010000015.1 GCA_027082975.1 Paracoccaceae bacterium
GCAAAGAGGCCCCCCGGGGGCCTCTTTGCCGTGCCGCCACGCCGCGCCCCCCATTGCCACAGACAGACGCACGCCCCGCCTCTCCTGCGCCGCAGGCAGCAGGCGCGGGCGATTGCGCGATGGAACGACATGGCCAAGAAAATGCTTATCGACGCCACCCACCCGGAGGAAACCCGGGTCGTGGTGGTGGATGGAAACCGGGTCGAGGAATTCGACTTCGAAAGTGAAAACAAGCGCCAGCTCGCCGGCAATATCTACCTCGCCAAGGTAACCCGGGTCGAGCCTTCGCTGCAGGCCGCCTTTGTCGATTACGGCGGCAACCGGCACGGCTTCCTCGCCTTCAGCGAGATTCACCCGGATTATTACCAGATCCCGGTCGCCGACCGCGAAAAGCTGCTGGAAGAAGAGGCCGAGCTTGCCCGCGAGGAGCAGGCCGAGGAGGAGGAAGAGGAGGCCAGGCAGCAGAAGCCCACCTCCCGCCGCCGCCGCCGCACCAAGGCGCGCAGCCAGGCCGAGAGCGCCGGGGCCGGGGGCGAGGCCGTCGCCAGCAAGCTGCCCGAAGAGACGATTTCGGGCATGGACGTGATCGACCTTGGCGAAGACGGTGAAGCCGGTGAAGACGGTGATAACGGCGAGGCGCAGGCCGCCGAGGACGCCGCCCCGTCGCCGGAAGCGGTAGGCGATACGCCCGCCGAAGCGTCCGAAGAGGCACAGGCAGAAGCGGGCGAAGGCGACGCGGCCGCCCCCGAAGAGGCCGGTACGGCCGATGAGGCCGCCCCCGAAGAGGCCGCCGCGCCCGCCGACCCCGCGCAGAAGGATGCCGAGATCGAGGACGTGGCCGACGAGGACATCGCCGAAGAGGTCCGCGCCCCGCGCAAGCGCCGCCCGCGAAAGTACAAGATCCAGGAGGTCATCAAGGTCCGCCAGATCCTGCTGGTGCAGGTGGTCAAGGAAGAGCGCGGCAACAAGGGCGCGGCGCTCACCACCTATCTCAGCCTCGCCGGGCGCTACTGCGTGCTGATGCCCAACACCGCGCGCGGCGGCGGCATCTCCCGCAAGATCACCAATGCCGCCGACCGCAAGAAGCTCAAGGCGATTGCCGCCGAGATCGACGTGCCCAAGGGCGCCGGCCTGATCGTGCGCACCGCCGGCGCCAGGCGCACCAAGTCCGAGATCAAGCGCGACTACGAATACCTCCTGCGGCTGTGGGAGCAGATCCGCGATCTCACGCTGAAATCCATTGCGCCGGCCAAGATCTACGAGGAAGGCGACCTGATCAAGCGTTCGATCCGCGACCTCTACAACCGCGAGATCGACGAAGTGCTGGTCGAGGGCGAGCGCGGCTACCGCACCGCCAAGGACTTCATGAAGATGATCATGCCGTCCCACGCCCGCAACGTGAAGCACTATACCGAGGCGATGCCGCTGTTTGCCCGCTACCAGGTCGAGGGCTACCTCGCCGGCATGTTCAACCCGACCGTGCAGCTCAAATCCGGCGGCTATATCGTCATCGGCGTGACCGAGGCGCTGGTGGCGATCGACGTCAATTCGGGCCGCGCCACCAGAGAAGGCTCGATCGAGGAAACCGCCCTCAGGACCAATCTCGAAGCCGCCGAGGAAGTGGCCCGCCAGCTGCGTCTGCGCGACCTCGCCGGGCTGATCGTGATCGACTTCATCGACATGGAGGAGCGGCGCAACAATGCGGCGGTGGAAAAGCGCCTGAAGGAAAAGCTCAAGACCGACCGCGCCCGTATCCAGGTCGGGCGCATCTCCGGCTTCGGCCTGCTGGAGATGAGCCGCCAGCGGCTCAGGCCCGGCATGATCGAGGCCACCACCCAGCCCTGCCCGGCCTGCCACGGCACCGGGCTGGTGCGCTCGGACGACAACCTGGCGCTCTCGATCCTGCGCCAGCTCGAGGAGGAAGGCACCCGCCGGCGGAGCCGCGAAGTGCTGGTCAAGGCCCCGGTCGGGGTGGTCAATTACCTGATCAACCGGAAGCGCGAGCACATCGCCCTGATCGAGGCACGCTACGGCATGGCGGTGCGCCTGGAGGCCGATCCGTTCATGGTCTCGCCGGATTTCTCGATCGAGAAGTTCAAGACCGCCACCCGTCCGCTGCGCGAGCCGGAAAAGCCGGTGGTTTCCGGCTCTTCGGCGCTGATGAGCGAAATCGACGAAGCGGCCGAGGAGGAGGCGGCAGCCGCCGATCCCGCGCCGGAGACGGACGAAGAGGCGCCGAAGCCCAGGAAACGCCGCCGCCGCCGCCGCCGCCGCAAGTCCTCGTCCCGCAGCGACAGCGCAGCCGAGGCCGGCACGGCCGAAAC